>NZ_JAIGQA010000081.1:0-32006 GCF_019733245.1 Streptomyces sp. WAC04114 | reverse complement strand
GCCCCCACCGACCCCATCCCTCCCCGAGGCCTGCTGAGCTGGCTTCGCCGCAGGCGCCGGCGGCCGGCCGGGTGACCCCGGGGTACCGCGTCTGCGCTGACCACCCCGCTGACCGATGAGTTTCCGGATGCGCCCGGGTCCCACCCTGAGGAGACTGGTTCCGGGAGGCGATCATGTTCGGTACGACGAAGGCGTTCAGCAGCTTCTCGGTGGACGACATCGACGCGGCGAGGGCGTTCTACGCCGACACGCTGGGGCTCCGGGTGTCGGAGAAGAACGGGCTGCTGTTCCTGCACATCGCGGGCGACCGGGACACCCTGGTCTACCTCAAGCCGGACCACACCCCGGCCACGTTCACCGTCCTCAACTTCCCGGTCGACGACATCGAGGCCGCGGTCGACGAGCTGGCGAGGAGAGGGGTGCGCTTCGAGCGCTACGACCACCTCAAGACGGACGACAAGGGCATCTTCCGAGGCGGCGGTCCGCTGATCGCCTGGTTCACCGACCCCGCGGGCAACGTGCTGTCCGTCCTCCAGGAAACCTGACCCACCGCTCGTGCCCGAACTCCCCGACGTCGAGGGCATCCGGCGGGTGCTCGAGTCCTGCGCGAAGGGACGTGTCATCCGGCGCGTCGACGTGCGGGACGCGGGCGTCCTGCACGGCGTCGACGCCCGGCGGCTGCGGGACGCGCTGGAGGGGCGCCGCTTCGGCACGCCGGAGCGGCACGGCAAGTGGCTGCTGGCCCGCACCGGCGGCCCCACCCTCGTCCTGCACTTCGGCATGACCGGGCGCCTGGTCTGCGGGCATGCCGAGGACCCGGTCGAAGCGCATGACCGTGTCCTGTTCACCCTGGGTGGCGGCCGCCAGCTGCGCTTCCGTGACCAGCGCAAACTGCAGGGACTCTGGCTGGCACACGACGAGTCCGATGTCGAGGCGCTGCTGCGGAGGCAGGGGCCCGACGCACTGGAGGTGGACCGTGGGGAGTTCGAGGAGGTGCTGTCGTCGCGCCGGGGGCAGCTCAAGACAGCCCTCACCGACCAGGCCGTTCTCGCCGGCCTCGGCAATCTGCTTGCCGACGAGATCCTGTGGCGGGCCCGGCTGCGTCCCGACCGCGGGGCGCGCGACCTGAGCCGGGAGGACCGCCGCCGACTGTACGACGCCATGCGCCGCACCTTGCGCTCGTCCGTCACCGCCGGCCGCGTACCGCCACGTGACTCCTGGCTCACCGGCCACCGGGACGACCCGGACCCGCGGTGCCCGCGGTGCGGCGCCGGGCTGCGCAGGTCGCGGATGGGCGGGCGAGGCACGGTGTGGTGCCCGCAGTGCCAGCCCGACCGGTGATCGGGACCAAGCAGCGCAGAGCAGTGCAAGGCCGGAGCGGCGGTCGGCAGGACAGGGCGGTCGGCCGGACAAGGCGTTCGGCAGGACAGGGCAGCCCTGCCCGTCGTCGCAGCGGCGGCGGCCCGGAGGAGCGCTGCCCCGGCGCCTCAGCCGTCCGGTGCCAGGGCGGGCCGGCCCCGGCCAGGATGAGTTGCCCCGGCGCCTCAGCCGTCCGGTGCCAGGGCGGGCCGGTGCCTCGGCCAGGATGCCACCGCTCGCTGAGGGGGGCTCACCGTGGACCTCCTTCGCTCAGGGCGCCGCCGCGGTCTCGCGCTCCTCGTCCGGTGCCACCAGCGACTGCGTGAACGGAATCCGCGCCAGGGCCAGCACCCCCGCGGCGATCAGCGCGACGCCGAACAGCTGCGGCAGCAGCCACCACCCCGAGCGGACGTTCTCCTCGTACAGGGTGATGCCCAGCGCGAGGCTCACCAGGGCGTCGCCCAGGGTGAGGGCGGGCTGCGAGGCGACCAGCGGGCCGGCCTGCATGGCGTTCTCCAGCAGGAACAACGCGCACACGCCCGTGGCGGCGAAGGCGTAGGTCTGCCAGGCGGTGAGGAAGTCCACCAGGCCCTGATCGTCGAGGATGTGCATGGCGGCCTTCATCAGCGCCGCCGTCACCGCGTAGCTGATCGCCGTAGCGGCGCCCAGGCAGGCCGCCCGGGCCCGGCCCTGCGGGCGCCGGAGGGCCGCGACGGCGAGGGCGACGACCGCCCCCGCGCACACCGCGAGCGCGGGAATCCAGCGGTCCAGGGCCACATGGGTGCGATTGCCCGCGGGGGAGGCGGCGGTGAGCGCGATCGCCAGACCGACCACCACCACCGTGACGGCCAGCCAGCCCCTGCCCGGCAGATGCCGGTGCATCAGCAGCGACGCGACGATGAGGGTGAGCGGCAGCTCCAGTACGAACAGCGGCTGCACGATCGTCAGCGGTCCGGTGGCCAGCGCCAGCGCCTGGCAGACGGCGGCGCCGATCACCGCGAGGATCCCGGCCAGCCACACCGGCCGGCGCAGCAGATCGGCGATCAGCCCGGCCCGCAACCCTTGGGAGGCGGGCACGGTGAGCGCCGCCTTGCGTTGCAGCACGGTCGCGACGGCGTTGCTGAAGGCGGCGCAGATCGCGAACACGACGGGGAGCACGGTGTGCAGCGTTGCCACCTCCCGGATCGGCGGGCATGTGTCGTCGGCGGTGTCTGCTCCTGCCATGGTCGCCGGATCCGCTCGGGGGCGCGATCGGAACCCCGGCGCGCGTGGGGTTCCGATCGGCGAAGGGCCGGGTCAGCCCAGCTTGCGGAAGAGCCCCTCCTGCACCACGGACACGACCAGCCGGCCCTCACGGTCGTAGATCCGCCCCCGGGCCAGACCGCGGCCCCCGACAGCGATCGGCGACTCCTGGTCGTAGAGGAGCCAGTCGTCCGCGCGGAACGGACGGTGGAACCACATCGCGTGGTCCAGGGACGCCATGTCGAAGCCGCGCGGGCCCCACAACGGCTCGACCGGGATGCGGACGGCGTCCAGGAGGGTCATGTCGCTGGCGTAGGTGAGGGCGCAGGTGTGCACGAGCGGGTCGTCGCCGAGCGGCCCGACCGCGCGCATCCACACGGCGCTGCGCGGCTCGGCGTCCTCGACCTCCTCGGCGGTCCAGCGCAGCCGGTCCACGTAGCGGATGTCGAAGGGCTGGCGCCGGGCCATCCGCTCCAGCTGCTCGGGCAGCGCGCCCAGGTGCTCCCGGATCTCGTCCGTGACGGTGGGCAGGGACTCCGGGTCGGGGACCTTGCGGGCCGGCGGCAGCTGGTGCTCGAAGCTGCCCTCTTCCGGCTTGTGGAAGGAGGCGGTGAGGTTGAAGATCGTGCGGCCCTGCTGCACGGCCGTGACCCGGCGGGTGGTGAACGACCGCCCGTCGCGCACATGCTCGACCTGGTAGACGATCGGCACCCCCGGCCGGCCCGGGCGCAGGAAATAGGAGTGCAGCGAGTGGACCGGGCGGTCGCCCTCCGTCGTGCGGCCGGCGGCGACCAGCGCCTGCCCGGCCACCTGCCCGCCGAAGACCCGCTGCAGGGACTCCTGCGGGCTGCGCCCACGGAAGATGTTGACCTCGATCTGCTCAAGGTCGAGCAGGTCGACGAGCCTCTCGGCCGGGTTCGTCGTCACGGGTGGGATTCTCCTGTGCTCGCTGCTGCGCGGCCCGTCACAGCTGGCCGACGTCGGTCACACGGACGACCGCGCGGCCCTCCGCGTCCGAGGCCGTGAGGTCGACCTCCGCGCTGATGCCCCAGTCGTGGTCACCGTTCGGGTCGTGGAAGATCTGCCGGACCCGCCACAGCGCGTTCTCCGGCTCCTCCTCGATGAGCAGCAGCTTGGGGCCGCGGGCGTCGGGTCCGGTGCGGAGATCCTCGTACTCGTCCCAGTACTTGTCCATCGCCTCGCCCCACGCGTCGGCGTCCCAGCCGGACTCCCCGTCCATCTCGCCCAGCTCACCGACCTGGTCGAGGGCGGCCAGTTCCACCCGGCGGAACATGGCGTTGCGGACCAGGACGCGGAAGGCGCGCGCGTTGGCGGTGACCGGCTTGACCTCGTCGGCCTTCTCCTGGGCCTCCTCGGCGGTCATCTCCGCCGGGTTGGCCAGCTGCTCCCACTCGTCCAGCAGGCTGGAGTCGACCTGGCGCACCATCTCGCCCAGCCAGGCGATCAGGTCCTGGAGGTCCTCGGACTTGAGGTCGTCGGGGACGGTGTGGTCGAGGGCCTTGTAGGCGCTGGCGAGGTAGCGCAGCACGATGCCCTCGGTGCGGGCCAGTTCGTAGTGGGACACCAACTCGGTGAACGACAGCGCCCGTTCGTACATGTCGCGGATGACCGACTTCGGCGACAGCGGATGGTCGCCGACCCAGGGGTGGCTCTTGCGGTACGTGTTGTACGCGTGGAAGAGCAGCTCCTCCAGGGGCTTGGGGTACGTGATGTCCTGGAGGCGCTCCATGCGCTCCTCGTACTCGAGCCCGTCCGCCTTCATCTGGGCCACGGCCTCGCCGCGCGCCTTGTTCTGCTGGGCGGCGAGGATCTGCCGTGGGTCGTCGAGCGTCGACTCCACCACGGACACCATGTCGAGGGCGTACGACGGCGACTCGGGGTCGAGCAGTTCGAACGCGGCGAGGGCGAACGTGGACAGCGGCTGGTTCAGGGCGAAGTCCTGCTGGAGGTCGACCGTGAGACGGACGATGCGCCCCTCGGCGTCCGGCTGGTCGAGCTTCTCGACGATGCCGCCGTCCAGCAGCGAACGGTAGATCGCGATGGCCCGGCGGATGTGCCGCAACTGCTGCTTGCGCGGCTCGTGGTTGTCCTCCAGCATGCGGCGCATCGCCTCGAAGGCGTTGCCGGGGCGGGCGATCACCGACAGCAGCATGGTGTGCGTGACCCGGAACCGGGATGTCAACGGCTCCGGTTCGGAGCCGATGAGCTTCTCGAAGGTCTGCTCCGACCATGCGACGAAGCCCTCCGGGGCCTTCTTGCGGACCACCTTGCGGCGCTTCTTCGGGTCGTCGCCCGCCTTGGCGAGGGCCTTCTCGTTCTCGACGACGTGCTCGGGCGCCTGCGCGACGACGAAGCCCTCCGTGTCGTAGCCGGCCCGCCCGGCCCGGCCGGCGATCTGGTGGAACTCCCGGGCCCGCAGGGTGCGGACACGGGTGCCGTCGTACTTGGTGAGGGCCGTGAACAGCACGGTGCGGATGGGGACGTTGACGCCCACGCCGAGCGTGTCCGTGCCGCAGATGACCTTCAGCAGACCGGCCTGCGCGAGCTTCTCCACCAGGCGCCGGTACTTGGGCAGCATGCCGGCGTGGTGCACACCGATGCCGTGCCGGACGTAACGGGAGAGGTTGCGGCCGAACTTGGTGGTGAAACGGAAGTTGCCGATCAGATCGGCGATCTGCTCCTTCTCCTCCTTCGAGCACATGTTGATGCTCATCAGCGCCTGCGCCCGCTCCACGGCCTGCGCCTGCGTGAAGTGCACGATGTAGACGGGCGCCTGCCGGGCGGAGAGCAGGTCGGTGAGCGTCTCGGTGAGCGGGGTGTACCGGTACTCGTAGGACAGCGGTACCGGGCGCGTCGCCGAGCGGACCACCGCGGTCGGGCGGCCGGTGCGGCGGGTGAGGTCCTTCTCGAAGAAGGAGACGTCGCCGAGCGTCGCCGACATCAGCACGAACTGCGCCTGCGGCAGCTCCAGGATCGGGATCTGCCAGGCCCAGCCGCGGTCGCCCTCGGCGTAGAAGTGGAACTCGTCCATCACGACCTGGCCGACGTCCGCGTGCCGGCCGTCGCGCAGCGCGATCGACGCGAGCACCTCGGCGGTGCAGCAGATGACGGGGGCGTCGGCGTTGACGGACGCGTCGCCGGTGAGCATGCCGACGTTCTCCGTGCCGAAGATCTTGCACAGCTCGAAGAACTTCTCCGACACCAGCGCCTTGATCGGGGCGGTGTAGAAGGTGACCTCGTCCCGGGCCAGCGCGGCGAAGTGCGCGCCCGCCGCGATCATGCTCTTTCCGGAGCCGGTGGGCGTCGACACGATCACGTTCGCGCCGGAGACCACCTCGATCAGCGCCTCCTCCTGGTGGGGGTAGAGCGTGAGACCCCGCTCGCCGGCCCACGACTCGAAGGCTTCGTACAAGGCATCGGGGTCGGGGGTCCGCGGCAGCTGATCGATGAGGGTCACGCCCCCATCTTGCCTGGCCCGATGCCCGATGCGGGAATCGGCTGCGGGTCCGAAGATCACGAACGCTACGCTGGGGCGCCGACGGGACGTCAGGGCCCCGGTCAACTGGACAGCGGCACACGAGGAATGGGGCGGGCAGCGGCCATGATGGGACCAGCACACTCACTGTCGGGAGCCGCCGCCTGGCTGGGCGTCGGCGCGGCCGCCGCGGCGGCCGCGCACCCGATGCCCTGGCCGGTCCTCCTTGTCGGCGCCCTGATCTGCGCCGGAGCCGCTCTCGCCCCGGATCTCGACCACAAGGCGGCCACCATCTCCCGGTCCTTCGGACCACTGTCGCGCTGGCTGTGCGAGATCGTCGACAAGCTGTCGTACGCCGTCTACAAGGCGACGAAGAAGCAGGGCGACCCGCGCCGCTCCGGCGGGCACCGCACGCTGACGCACACCTGGCTGTGGGCGGTCCTGATCGGTGCGGGCACCTCGGTCGTGGCGATCACCAGTGACCGCTGGGGCGTGCTCGCGGTGCTCTTCGTGCACATGGTCCTGGCCATCGAGGGCCTGCTGTGGCGGGCCACGCGCGGCTCCAGCAGTGAGGTCCTGGTGTGGCTGCTGGCCGCGACCACCGCGTGGATCCTCGCCGGTGTGCTGGACAAGCCGGGCAACGGCGCGGACTGGCTGTTCACGGCGCCGGGGCAGGAGTACCTGTGGCTGGGTCTGCCGGTGGTGCTGGGCGCGATCGTGCACGACATCGGGGACGCGCTGACCGTGTCCGGCTGCCCGATCCTGTGGCCGATCCCCATCGGGCGCAAGCGCTGGTACCCGATCGGGCCGCCGAAGGCCCTGCGGTTCCGGGCGGGCAGCTGGGTCGAGCTCAAGGTGCTGATGCCGGTGTTCATGCTGCTGGGCGGGGTGGGCTGCGCGGCAGCGCTCAACTTCATCTGAGCCCCGCCCACCAGGAGCCGCCCGCAGGAGCCGCCCACCAGGAGCCGCCCCCCAATCGGCCTCAGCCGCCGCCGTAGCGCCGCTCGAACGCGGCGACCCGGCCCTCCGAGTCCACCGTGCGGGCCTTGCCCGTGTAGAAGGGGTGGCTCTCGGAGGAGATCTCCACGTCCACGACCGGGTAGGTCTCGCCGTCGTCCCATTCGATGGTCTGGTCGCTGGTCGCGGTGGACCGGGTGAGGAACGCGTACCCGGCGGCGCGGTCACGGAAGACGACGGGGTGGTAGTCGGGGTGCTTGTCCTGCTGCATGAAGGCTCCTCGAACGGCTCGGGCCGGTTGCGTGATCAGCCGGACAGGGTGTCCTCGTCGACGACGTGCACGGCGGCCTCCTCGGCCGACGCGGCGTCGCCGTCGATGCCCACGTCGATGGCGACCAGCGCCTCCTCCTCGTCCTCGTGGGCGCCCTCGTCGGGTGCCACGAGCCGGCCGGCGCGCGCGGCGCCGACCTCGTTGTCCAGAAGTTCCCCGTCGGTGCCCTCGGAGTCCCCGAGGCCGTCACCGTCCGGGACGGCGGTGTCCGGCAGCTCTTCGGAGAGCCGCTGGTCCAGTGTCTCGCCCCGCTGCCGCTCGGCCGCCGTCACACCGGGGTGCTCGACGGCCCAGGGCCGTTCGGGAGGGGACCAACCCCGGTCCAGGGGATCGTCGACGCCGTCGTTCTCCAGGGTGTCCTCGACGTCGAGCAGCCCCGTGTCCTCCCTCTGGTCGTCTTGGTCCGGCTGGTAGACGTCGTCTCCCCAGCCGTCGGAGCTGTTCACGGGTACCTCCAGGGGGTGGGGACGAGCCCGTATCCACGGGACCCGCTCCGGGCCGCCGCCGCACGGAGCACAGACGCCGCCCGAACCACTGCTTCCCGGGCGTTCCCCGAGCCGGTGCCTGATTCCAGCCTTCCACCCCGGCTCGGGACCGCGCAACGCCAAGGACACCGCCCGCCCCCCTGAGAAGTGGGCGCCGTCCCGCACCACGAGGTGCTCAGCCGTGCCACGACCTCCACAGCGCCGCGTACGCCCCGCCCGCCGCGACCAGCTCCTCATGGCTGCCCAGCTCGCTGATGCGGCCGCTCTCGACGACGGCGATGACGTCCGCGTCGTGGGCCGTGTGCAGCCGGTGGGCGATGGCGACGACGGTGCGCCCGTCCAGGACCCGGGCCAGGGACCGTTCCAGGTTGCGGGCGGCGCGCGGGTCGAGCAGGGACGTCGCCTCGTCCAGGACCAGAGTGTGCGGGTCGGCAAGCACCAGGCGGGCCAGCGCGATCTGCTGGGCCTGGGCCGGGGTGAGCGCCAGACCGCCCGAGCCCACCTCGGTGTCCAGGCCCTCCTCCAGCGCACGGGCCCAGCCGTCCGCGTCGACCGCGCCGAGCGCCGCCCACAGCTCGGCGTCGACGGCACCGGTCCGCGCGAGCCGGAGGTTGTCGCGCAGGGAGCCCACGAACACGTGGTGCTCCTGGTTGACCAGGGCCACGTGGGAGCGGACGCGTTCGGCGGGCATCCGGGACAGCTCGGCGCTGCCCAGGGTGATCCGGCCGTCCCGGGGCGCGTAGATCCCGGCGAGCAGCCGGCCCAGCGTGGACTTGCCCGCGCCCGAGGGGCCGACCAGGGCCAGCCGGGTGCCGGGGGAGACCTCCAGGGACACCTTGCGCAGGACGTCCACGCCCTCCAGGTAGCCGAAATGCACCCGGTCGGCGTGCACATGGCGGCCCTCGGGGGTCACCGACGGATCCCCGGCGTCCAGCTCGATGTCCCGGACCCCGACGAGCCGGGCCAGCGACACCTGGGCCACCTGCAGCTCGTCGTACCAGCGCAGGATCATGCCCACCGGGTCGACGAGCATCTGCGCGATCAGCGCGCCGGTGGTCAGCTGGCCGACGTCGATCCACCCGTGGAGGGCGAACGCACCGCCGATGATCAGGACCGAGGCGAGCACCGTCACGTGGGTGATGTTGATGACGGGGAAGAGCACCGACCGCAGCCAGAGCGTGTACCGCTCCCAGGCCGTCCACTCCCGGATCCGCTGCTCCGACAGTCCGACGCGGCGCTCCCCGAGGCGGTGGGCCTCGACGGTGCGCCCGGCGTCCACGGTCTCGGCGAGCGCGGCGGCCACGGCGGCGTACCCGGCGGCCTCGGAACGGTAGGCCGAGGGCGCCCGCCGGAAGTACCAGCGGCAGCCGACGATCAGCAGCGGCAGGGCGAGGAGCACGGCGAGTGCCAGCGGCGGCGCCGTGATGACCAGGCCGCCCATCAGCAGGAACACCCACACCACGCCGATCGACAGCTGCGGCACGGCCTCGCGCATGGCGTTGCCGAGGCGGTCGATGTCCGTCGTGATGCGCGACAGCAGGTCGCCGGTCCCGGCCCGCTCCAGCACCCCGGGCGGCAGCCCCACCGACCGGACGAGGAAGTCCTCGCGCAGGTCGGCCAGCATCCGCTCGCCCAGCATCGCGCCGCGCAGCCGTACCTGACGGACGAAGGCGGCCTGGACGGCCAGTGCGGCCACGAAGAGCCCGGCGGTGAGTTCCAGGCGCAGGTCCCGCGTCCCGTCGGACACCCGCTCCACCAGTCCGCCCAGCAGCCAGGGACCGGCCATCGAGGCGATCACGGCTGCCGTGTTGACGGCGACCAGCAGCAGGAACGCGCGCCGGTGCCGGCGCAGCAGTTCGGCCACGTAGGCGCGGACGGTCTCGGGGGCGCCGACCGGCAGGGTGTTCGCCGTCGTCGGGGCCGCCGGGTCATACGCCGGTGGCGCGACGCCGATCATGCCTTCTCCTCGATCTCTTCCAGTTCCTGCAGGACGTCGTGCAGGGCGACGGAGCCGTTCAGCGTGGCCTCGTCGTCCGTCTCGCGGGTGACCACCGCCCGGTAACGGGGCTCGGTACGCACCAGTTCGCGGTGGGCGCCGACCGCCACGGCCTCGCCGTCGTGCAGGAACACGACCCGGTCGGCGCGGTCCAGCAGCAGCGGTGAGGAGGTGAACACCACGGTCGTGCGCCCGGCGCGCAACTCCCGCACGCCCTGCGCGATCCGTGCCTCGGTGTGCGAGTCGACGGCCGAGGTCGGCTCGTCCAGGACGAGCGCCTCCGGGTCCGTGATCAGCGACCGGGCGAGCGCGAGCCGCTGGCGCTGACCGCCGGACAGGGACCGGCCGCGCTCGGTGATCCGGGCGTCCATGGGGTCGCCGGCGTCCAGTGAGCCCTGCACCAGCGCCGCCAGCACGTCGTCGCACTGCGCGGCCGCCAGCGCCGCTTCCGGCCGGACGGCGCCCGACGCGGGTACGTCGAGCAGGTCGCGCAGCGTGCCGGACAGCAGCACCGGGTCCTTGTCCTGGACGAGGACGGCCGTACGGGCGCTGTCCAACGGCAGTTCGTCGAGCGGCACTCCGCCCAGCAGCGCCGAGGTCCCCTCCTGGGACGGGTGTCCGCCCAGCCGTTCCGCCAGCAGACCCGCCGCGTCCGGGTCGCCGCACACCACTGCCGTGAGCCGGCCGGCGGGCGCGAGCAGCCCGGTCCGCGGGTCGTACAGGTCGCCGGAGGGGACATCGGCCGCGCGCGATCCGGCGGTGTCGGTGGGCCGTTGCAGCGACAGCACTCCCGCGGCCCGCTTGGCGGAGGGGCGGGAGAAGGAGTACGCCATGGCGATCTCCTCGAAGTGCCGCAGCGGGTAGGTGAGGACCATGACCGAGCTGTAGACGGTGACCAGTTCGCCGACGGTGATCCGGCCCTCGCGTGCCAGCCCGACGCCGTACCAGACGACCGCGATGAGCAGCAGTCCCGGCAGCAGGACCTGGATGGCGGAGATCAGGGACCACATCCGGGCGCTGCGCACGGCCGCGTGGCGGACCTCCTGGGAGGCGCTGCGGTAGCGGTCGAGGAACAACTCCTCGCCGCCGATGCCGCGCAGCACACGCAGGCCGGCGACGGTGTCCGAGGCGAGTTCGGTGGCGCGCCCGGCCTTCTCGCGCTGGGTGTCGGCGCGGCGGGTGGCACGGGGCAGCAACGGCAGCACGGCGAGCGCCAGCGCGGGCAGCCCCACGGCGACGACCACGCCGAGCGCCGGCTGGTAGACGAGCAGGCCCACGCAGACCAGCACGATCGTGACCAGAGCCGCGGTGAAGCGGGACAGGGCCTCGACGAACCAGCCGATCTTCTCGACGTCACCGGTCGAGACCGCCACCACTTCACCGGCCGCGACGCGCCGGGTCAGCGCCGAGCCCAGATGGGCGGCCTTGCGGGCGAGCAGTTGCTGGACGCGGGCGGCCGCAGTGATCCAGTTGGTGATCGCGGTGCGGTGCAGGAAGGTGTCGCCGACCGCGTTGCCGACGCAGGCCAGCGCCAGCAGGCCGCCCGCCAGGGCGAGTCCGGTGCCGGAGCGGTCGACGACGGCCTGCACGGCGACCCCGACACAGAACGGCAGGGCGGCCACGGAGGCGAAGTGCAGCAGCCCCCAGGCCAGCGACTTGAGCTGACCGCCCAGCTGATTGCGGAAGAGCCACCACAGGAATCGGGGCCCCGAACGCGCGTCCGGCACGCCCGGGTCGGGGTACGGAAGGTCTTGAATCTGCATGACGTCCCAGTGGCTCGTGTCAGGGGGTGGAGTCCGGCCGAAGGCAGCAAACCGTGACAGGTTCGCCCTGCCGCGTGGTGGCGGGCAACAGGTTTTCCGCCCACCGAACGGAACCGGCCGTCCGCCGTGCGCCGGCGACCCTCCGGGCCCCGGCCAGCCGTTACCCCGACGCGGTGCGACCATGGAGCGATGCACAGTGGTGGCGTACGACGAGCCGTGGCCGCGACGGCGGTCCTCGTCTCTTTCCTGACGGCTCTGTCCGCCTGCGGCGGCGCGGACGGCAGTGGGGGGACGCAAGCCGCGGACCGGGCGGCGGGCACCCACGCGGCCACGGCCGCCCCGACGCGCGTCCCCGGCGTCGGCGACCGGCTCCAGCGGCGGATCCCGTCCGGCTCCCGCCAGGTCGTCGCGGTCTACGGCGACGGGAAGGACTCCGCCGACTCCACGGTCGTCCTGTACACGAAGCACGGTTCGACCTGGCAGCGGGAGCGCGGCTGGGCCGGGCACAACGGCAAGAAGGGCTGGACCACCGACCACCACGAGGACGACGACCGCAGCCCGGTGGGCGTGTTCACCCTCAGCGACGCGGGCGGCGTGCTGCCGGACCCGGGCTCCGGTCTGCCGTACACCCGCTCCGCGGCCTTCGCCGCCCCGCGCTGGTGGGCCAAGTCGCACTGGCACGACTTCGACTACGTCATCGCCATCGACTACAACCGCGTCAAGGGCACCCCGCCGAACGACCAGACCCGCCCCGAGGGCCGGAAGAAGGGCGGCGGGATCTGGCTGCACATGGACCACGGCAGCGGCACGTCGGCCTGTGTCAGCGTGCCCGAGCGGGCGATGAGGTACCTCCTGCGCACGCTCGACCCGCGACAGCGTCCCGTGGTGGTGATGGGAGACAGGGCGCAGTTGGCGGCATAGGGCTCATTGCGCGGGTGGCCGACTCCCCGTAGAACACCGCCCATGAAGAGACGGATCGTCATGTCCATGCTCGCCGGAGCGACCCTCCTGGCCGGCACCCTCCTCGGCACCGGTCCCGCCGGGGCGGCCGACGTCCCGGCCCCGGCCGCCGGTGTCCCCGCCGAGTTCGGCACCGACTGGCACGACCCGGTCACGGCGGCACCGCCGGTGGAACGGCCCTCCGGAAAGTCCTGCGAAGTCACCCTGGCCCAGGCGAAGTTCCGTGACTTCACCCCGTATCGGGGCACGTACACACCGCCGGAGGGCTGCGGCGACCGCTGGGGCAAGGTGGTGCTGCGGCTCGACGGCAAGGTCGAGGGACGCCAGTACGACCGGCTCGGCTACCTCCGCGTGGGCGGGGTCGAGATCCTCCGGACGTCGACGCCGCAGCCCTCGCCGGACGGCATCGAGTGGTCCGTGGAGAAGGACGTCACCCGCTACAGCGACACCTTCCGCACGGGCCGGGACGTCGAGATGCTCATCGGGAACGTCGTCGACGACACCTACACGGGCGTCCTGGACGTCAAGGTCACGCTGACGTTCTACCCGGGCCGCCCCGACGACGGGACCCCCGACCGGATCCTCACCCTCGACGGTGACTCGGCCCTCACCACCCCGCGCAACAGCGAGCGCATCGTCGCCGAGGTGTACGCGACCGGCTCCGGCGGCGGTTGTGAGGAGTACTGGTACCTGACGGTGCCCGATCCGGCGCCCTACTCCTGCAAGGCCGGTCAAGGCCCCTACCGGGAGGTGCAGATCAGCGTGGACGGCAGGCTCGCCGGCATCGCCGCCCCGTTCCCGACGGTGTGGACCGGAGGCTGGTCCAACCCGTTCCTCTGGTACGTGATCCCGGGCCCGCGCGCCTTCGACATCAAGCCCATCACCTACGACCTCACCCCCTTCGCCGGGATCCTCAACGACGGCCGCCCGCACCGTGTCGAGGTCTCGGTCGTCGGCGTACCCGAGGGGCAGACCGGTTGGAGCACCCCCGTGAACGTCCTCGTCCAGCAGGACGAGCGGCGCGCACGGGTCACCGGGAAGCTCACCGTGCACAAGGCGGGCGACCTCACCGACTCGTCTGCATACACGCCCGGTTCGGAGCATCGGGTCGACACCGACGGCGCCCACCGGCTGACCGTCGGCGGCTACGTCGACACCTCGCACGGCCGCGTGAACACCACCGTCAGCCGCTCGCTCGCCAACACGTCCACGCACCGCTGGAACGACGGCGAGACGCATGACGCGCTCCGAGCCGCCTGGACGGACGACGAGTCGGTGACCGTCGGCGGGCGCACCACCCGGACCCACCGCGCCTACACGATGGACGGCACGACCACCCTCGGTGCGGGCGACCGCCTGCGCACCGTGCTGACCCTCGGCGACCGCGCGACGGTCGTCGACACGCGCGGCGGACGGCGCACCGCGTGGTCGCGGCTCGACAACTCCTATACGGGCGATGCGACGTACACGGCGAACGTGCCGCGCGACCAGCGCCACGCGGTCGGCACCACGAGTGAGCGCTACCGGCTGTACGGCTCACGCGGTTGCCACGACCGGACCTTGACCACCGTGCAGGGGATGCTCACCGAGGACCGCAGCCGGTGCTGAGGTGAGCGGTGGGGTGCGTGTGACGTGTGTCACTTATGGCACTTTTACTGGGCCGAAACGTTGCGGTCTTGTGCGCGATCAAGACGGACTCCAGAGTGGTCGGAAACGGAAGCCGCTTTCCGCATCGCAGAAGTCCCGTCCGGCTTCTGTGCGCCCCGTCCCCTAGGAGGCTTCGTGCCCCCGTCCGTACCGTCCCTACCGCGACGCGTCGCACGCACTCTACGCACTTCGCTTTTCGCGCAGGTCACCTGCGCGCTCGTCCTCGGAATCGTCGTCGGAAAGCTCTGGCCGGACACGGCGACGGCCCTCCAGCCGCTCGGCGACGGTTTCACCCGGCTCATCAAGACCGTGATCTCGCCCCTGGTGTTCTGCGTGGTCGTCGTGGGCATCGCCAAGGCTGGTGATCTGAAGGCGTTCGGCCGGATCGGGGTCAAGGCCCTCATCTGGTTCGAGATCGCCTCGACGGCCGCCCTGGCCATCGGTCTCGTCTCCGCCAATGTCGTCGGCCCGGGCAGGGGCATGAACGTCGACCCCTCCTCGCTCGACGCCGCGGCGGTCGAGGAGACGACGGGCGGGGGCCACCTCCCCACGACGACCGAGTTCGTCCTCAACGCGCTGCCGCAGAGTTTCCTCGGAGCCTTCGCCGAGAACGAACTGCTCCAAGTCCTCATCCTGGCCTGCCTGGTGGGCGCCGCCCTGCTGCACCTCGGGCACACCAAGGTGCCGAAGATCCTGCCCGCGATCGAGCAGGCCCAGGACATCATCTTCGCGGTGGTCGGCTTCATCATGCGGCTGGCCCCGCTCGCGGTGTTCGGCGCGATGGCCCACCTGGTCGGCAACTACGGCCTGGGCGTGATGCGGACGTACGCCAAGCTCATCGTGCTCTGCTACCTGGCTGCGGCGCTGTTCGTCGTGCTGCTGGCCGTCGCGCTGAAGCTGGTGACCGGCCTCAGCCTCTGGAAGTTCCTGCGCTACATCCGCGAGGAGATGCTGCTCGCGCTCGGCACCGCGTCCACCGAGTCGGTCATGCCGCGTGTGATGCAGAAGCTGCGCCGGGCGGGTGCCCGCGACGACGCCGTGGGGCTGGTGCTCCCCACCGGCTACTCCTTCAACCTCGACGGCGCCTCGCTCTACCTGTCCATCGGCACGCTGTTCGTCGCCCAGGCGGTGGGTGTGGACCTGAGCCTCGGTCAGCAGATCACCGTCGTCCTGGTGCTGATGCTGACCAGCAAGGGCATGGCGGGCATCCCCGGCTCGGCGTTCCTCGCCCTGTCCGCGACCGCCTCGTCCCTGGGGGCGATCCCCGCCGGAGCGGTCGCGCTGCTGCTCGGCGTGGACCGCATCATGGACTCGATGCGTGTCGTCACGAACCTGCTCGGCAACTGCGTCGCCGTCTTCGCGGTGTCCCGCTGGGAGGGGGCCCTGGACACCGACCGGGCGAGGAGGGCGCTCGACGGGGAGGACACCTCCACCCCGGACGACGGAGAGAAGGGCGTCGGCGCTGAGAAGGGCCTCGCCCCTGGGAAGGACGCCGGCGGTGAGAAGGGCGCCAGTGCTGGAAGGGGCCCCGGCGGCGAGACCGGCATCGAGGCGCCGGCGCCGGGCATCCCGGCTCAGAAGCCCAAGGAGCTCGAACAGCTCAAGGAGCCCGCTTCCGAAGCCGGTTGACCGGAAACCGACAGTGGGCCGCGGCCTCCGCTCCGACAGGACGAGCGGAGGCCGCGGCCCACTGTCGTGTTCCGGCCCGTCAGCAGGGCCCTGCCGGCGTTCCGTCGATCAGGGTGTTCAGCAACCCACCGAGCGTCTCCCGCTGATCCCCCGTCAGCGGCGCGAGGATCTCCTCCGCGGCCGATCTGCGCGCCGCCCGCAGCTCGCGCAGCGCGCCCCGGCCGTCGTCCGTGAGCTCGATGCGGATCACCCGCCGGTTCGCCGGATCCGGAACCCGACGCACCTTGCCGCTCGCCTCCAGACCGTCGACCAGCGTCGTCACGGCCCGCGGTACCACCTCGAGCCGCTCGGCCAGGTCGGCCATGCGCGGCGGCGAGCCCCAGTGCGCCAGCGTGCGCAGCAGCCGGGACTGGGCCGGTGTGATGCCGAGGTCGCGGTGCTCCAGATGGCGTTTCTGGATGCGGTGCACCCGGCGTGTGAGCCGCAGCAACTGCTCGGCGAGCAGGCCGTCGGGGTCGGGCATGGTCATGTGGGAACAATATCAGGATGCAGTTCATTGTGAGTATAGGTAACAATGAGCTGTGATCCGATCCGCCGCATCCCTCGTAGGAGCCCATGCATCCCCGTGAAGCCCCGTGGACGCCGCCGGCCGACTCCAAGGAGCAGCCCCGGCAGGTCCGCCGCATCCTCGGCCTCTTTCGCCCCTACCGGGGTCGCCTCGCGGTCGTCGGCCTGCTGGTCGGCGCCGCGTCGCTGGTCTCGGTCGCCACGCCCTTCCTGCTGAAGGAGATCCTCGACGTCGCGATCCCCGAGGGGCGCACGGGCCTGCTCAGCCTCCTCGCCCTGGGCATGATCCTCAGTGCCGTTCTGACCAGCGTCTTCGGAGTCCTCCAGACCCTGATCTCGACGACGGTCGGCCAGCGCGTCATGCACGATCTGCGCACCGCCGTCTACGGCCGGCTCCAGCGCATGTCCCTCGCCTTCTTCACGCGCACCCGCACGGGCGAGGTGCAGTCCCGCATCGCCAACGACATCGGCGGCATGCAGGCCACCGTCACCTCCACCGCGACCTCCCTGGTCTCCAACGTCACCAGCGTGGTCGCCACCATCGTCGCGATGATCGCCCTCGACTGGCGCCTGACGGTCGTCTCCCTGCTGTTGCTGCCGGTGTTCGTGTGGATCAGCCGCCGCGTCGGCAACGAACGACGCAAGATCACCACCCAGCGCCAGAAGCAGATGGCCGCCATGGCCGCCACCGTCACCGAGTCGCTCTCCGTCAGCGGCATCCTGCTGGGCCGCACCATGGGCCGCTCCGACTCGCTGACGAAGTCCTTCTCCGACGAGTCCGAGGAACTCGTCGACCTGGAGGTGCGCTCGAACATGGCGGGCCGGTGGCGCATGGCCGTCATCACGATCGTCATGGCCGCCCTGCCCGCCGTCATCTACTGGACCGCCGGCATGGCCCTCCAACTGGGCGGCCCGGAGGTCTCCATCGGCACGATCGTCGCCTTCGTCTCGCTCCAGCAGGGCCTGTTCCGCCCCGCCGTGAGCCTGCTGTCGACCGGAGTGCAGATCCAGACCTCGCTCGCCCTCTTCCAGCGCATCTTCGAGTACCTCGACCTGCCGATCGACATCACCGAGCGTCCCGACCCGGTGCACCTCGACCGCATCAAGGGAGAGGTCCGCTTCGAGAACGTCTCGTTCGGCTACGACGACAAGGGCGGCCCGGTCCTCGACGGCATCGACCTCACCGTCCCGGCGGGCAGCAGCCTCGCCCTCGTCGGCTCCACCGGCGCCGGCAAGTCCACGCTGGGCTATCTGGTGCCCCGTCTCTACGACGTCACCGGCGGCCGCGTCACCCTCGACGGGGCCGACGTCCGCGACCTCGACTTCGACACCCTGGCGCGGGCGGTCGGCGTCGTCTCGCAGGAGACCTACCTCTTCCACGCCTCGGTCGCCGAGAACCTGCGCTTCGCCAAGCCCGACGCCACCGACGAGGAACTGCACCAGGCGGCGAAGGCCGCCCAGATCCACGACCACATCGCGGCCCTGCCCGACGGTTACGACACCGTCGTGGGCGAGCGCGGCCACCGCTTCTCCGGCGGGGAGAAGCAGCGCCTGGCCATCGCCCGCACCATCCTGCGCGACCCGCCGGTGCTCATCCTCGACGAGGCCACCAGCGCGCTGGACACCCGGACCGAGGCCGCCGTCCAGGACGCCATCGACGCCCTGTCGGCCAACCGCACCACCCTCACCATCGCCCACCGGCTGTCCACCGTGCGCGGCGCCGACCAGATCGTGGTCCTCGACTCGGGCCGCGCGGTCGAACGCGGCACGCACGAGGAGCTCCTGGAGGAGGGCGGCCGGTACGCGGCGCTGGTACGCCGGGACGCTCAACTGGAACCGACAAGCTGAAAATATGCCGGGTTTGTGACGATATGCGGGTTACCGTGCCCGCATGCAGAAGAACACTCCGCCACGGAGCACGATTCGACTGACGCGCAGGGGCCGCATCGCCCTGGTCGCGACCGGAGCCGTCGTGGTCGGTACCGCCGTGGCGGTGCCGCTGCTGACCCTGGGGGACGAGGAGGAGAGCCGGCCCACGACCCTGGCGGTTCCCGAGGGATGGCGCGCGAGCCAGGTGTACGCGGCCGTCGACAAGGCCCTCGCCCTGCCCGCCGGCAGCACGAAGAAGTCCCTGGACAAGGCCGTCCTGAAACTGCCGAACGACGCCGAGGGCAATCCGGAGGGCTACCTCTTCCCGGCCACCTATCCGCTCCAGGAGAAGACCACGCCGGACAAGCTCCTCGCGCTGATGGTCGACACCGCGAACGCGAAGTTCAACGGCGCGCCCATCGCCGCCGGGGCGCAGCGCAACGCCATGAACGTGTATCAGGCCGTCACCATCGCGAGCATCGTCCAGGCCGAGGCGGCCACCAGGGCCGACATGGGCAAGGTGGCCCGGGTGATCTTCAACCGGCTCGAGCGCGGCATGCCGCTGCAGATGGACTCCACCATCAACTACGCGCTCAACCGTTCCACCCTCCGTACGACCGAGAACGACACCCGGATCGAGAGCCCCTACAACTCGTACCAGCGCATGGGACTGCCGCCCACGCCCATCGCCAACCCCGGCGAGGAGGCGATGCGCGCGGCCATCAACCCGCCCCCGGGCAACTGGCTGTACTTCGTCACGGTCCGCCCGGGCGACACCCGCTTCACGGCGGACTACCAGGAACACCAGCGCAACGTAGCGGAGTTCAACGCGCAGGCCAAGAAGAAGGAGACCGGGGCGAAGACGGCCGGCTGAGGCCCCGGCGGGCCCCGCCCCCGCGTCACGCAGCGGCCGGCTCCCGCTCCAGCAACCGCCGGATGTCCCGCACGGCCGCGCGGCCGGCGCGGTTGGCGCCGATGGTGCTGGCCGACGGTCCGTAGCCGACCAGATGGATACGGGGGTCCGCGGCCGCGTGCGTGCCTTCCATGCGGATGCCGCCGCCCGGGGCGCGCAGCCGCAGTGGCGCGAGGTGGTCGATGGCGGCGCGGAAGCCGGTGGCCCAGAGGATGACGTCGGCGTCGATGTGGCGGCCGTCCTCCCAGTCCACCCCCGTGGGCGTGACGCGGTCGAACATCGGCTGCCGGTCGAGCACCCCGTCCTCGATGCCCT
The DNA here is from genome assembly GCF_019733245.1 of Streptomyces sp. WAC04114. Lineage (NCBI taxonomy): Bacteria > Bacillati > Actinomycetota > Actinomycetes > Kitasatosporales > Streptomycetaceae > Streptomyces > Streptomyces sp. WAC04114. Next base: position 12,477 of record NZ_JAIGQA010000081.1, on the reverse strand, counting down.
GCCGGATCGCGTCGTTGAGCGGCAGCCCGGTGACCGAGACGACGCTGCGGGGCGGCAGGCCCTGCCGTACCCGCTCCTCGACGAGTGCCACCGCCGCGCGGCCGGCGTCCTCGTCGAAGGGGCCCTCGCGGAAGACCGGAGGGCGTCGCGTCACCCAGGTGGTGGCCGCCGCGTACGAGGCGATCTCCAGCAGGTGCTGGGTGCCCGAGGCGCCGCCGCCCACGACCACGACCCGCTGCCCGGCGAACTCCTCGGGCACGGCGTACTGCGCGGTGTGCAACTGCCGCCCCCGGAAGGTCTCCTGGCCCGGGTAGCGAGGCCAGAACGGCCGGTCCCAGGTGCCGGTCGCGTTGATCAGCGCCCGGGTGGACCACACACCGTCCGAGGTCTCCACGAGCAGTCGCCCGCCGGACCCCTCGCGCACGGCCCGTACGTCCACCGGGCGCCTGACCCGCAGGTCGAAGGTCCGCTCGTAGCGGTCGAAGTACTCCCTGATCACCTCGGCGGACGGCCGCTCCGGGTCCGCGCCCCCGAGCTCCATGCCCGGCAGGGCGTGCATCCCGTGCACCTTGCCGTACGTCAGCGACGGCCAGCGGAACTGCCAGGCGCCCCCGGGGCCGGGGGAGTGGTCCAGCACCACGAAGTCGCGGCCCGGCTCGAAACCGGACCGCCGCAGGTGATAGGCGCCTGCCAGACCGGCCTGACCAGCGCCTATGACGACTACCTCGACCTCGCGCGTGTTGTTCACACTTCTACTAACCGGGACGGGGCCGTGGATCTTCCCAGGACGGATCTCCCCGGCGGCCGTGGGCGTGGCTCCGAACGAGTGGACTCCTCCCCGCTCGAACCGCAAGGCGGTCCCCGGCGCCGGTGACGGTGGTGATGTTCGTTCGTCCCGCCCCCTCCGGAAGAGGCGCCCCCGATGCGACGTACTCCCTCCCGCCGTCTGTTCGCCGCAGCGCTGCTCGTGGCGTCCGTGCTGGCCCCGACGGCGGTGCTGCCCGCCGTGGCCGCCCCGGCCCCCGGCGCCGCCCGCCACGACCACGGTGACCGCGGTGACTCCCCGCGGCACGGCCTCGGACGCGAGCTCACCGAGCGGCTCGACCGGGCCGTCACGGAGGTCCGCGAGCAGGCGGGCATCCCCGGTGTCGTCGTCGGGCTGTGGATGCCGGGCAGGGGGAACTACGTCCGCGCGACCGGCGTGGCCGACACCGTCACCCGCCTGCCGATGACCGCCGACTCCTCCGTGCGGATCGGCAGCGAGACCAAGACCTTCACGGTCACGGCGCTGCTCCAGCTCGTGGACGACGGCCGGATCGGGCTGGACGACCCGATCGCGAAGTACGTCAGGGGCGTGCCGAACGGCCATCGCATCACCCTGCGCCAACTCGCCGGCATGCGCAGCGGCCTGTACCCGTACACTGCCGACGCCGACTTCATCCACGACCTGCTGAGCGACCCCGAGCGGTACTTCAACCCCCGCGAGGTCCTCACCTACGGCTTCCGGCACGCCAACACCTTCGGGCCGGGCGAGGACTTCCAGTACTCCAACAGCAATCTCGTCCTGCTGGGCCTGGTGATCGAGAAGGTCACCGGCCGCAAGCTCGCCGACGTCCTCCACGAGCGGGTGCTGCGGCCGGCCGGTCTGCGCCACACCCTGTTCCCGCAGGACGACGAGTTCCCCGAGCCGCACCCGCGCGGCTACACCGACCAGACGCTCAGCGGCGAGGTCGAGGACGTCACCGACTGGAACCCCAGCTGGGCCTGGGCGGCCGGGGCGATGATCTCGGACCTGCACGACCTGCGCCGCTGGGCGAAGGTCGTCGCCACCGGGGAACTGCTCAGCCCGAAGACCCAGGAGCAGCGCCTGAAGGTGCTGCCGATCGGCTACCCCGGCACCGACTACGGCCTCGGCATCTTCGAGACCAACGGCTGGATCGGCCACAACGGCTCGATCCCGGGTTACGAGACCGTGACCGTCTACCTGCCCTCGCAGAAGGCCACCCTGGTCATCATGATCAACACGGATGTCGTCGTCGACGGCCAGGAACCGTCGACGCTGCTCGCCCGGGCGATCACGGCGGTCGCGACCCCGGACAACGTCTACGACGGCTCGGTCGTCACCAGGCCGTGACGCGCGGGGCCCTGTCCCGTCGGCGGGGCAGGGGCCCGATGGCGGGGCCCCTGCGAGTCGGCGGGGGCCCCGCCGCTGCCTCACGACCCGGTGGAAGGGCGCGCCGAGGCCGAAACCAGAGCGATTCAGGATCGATCGGGCGATCGCCGGGCAGGCGGAACGGAGGCAGGGAAGCCGTGAAGTGGGGGGAGGGCGTCAGCAGCCGCGGCGACACGCGGCGGAGGCCACCCGCAGCAGGTCGATGTGACCGCGCGTGGTGAGCAGGGCTGAACGCAACATGCGGCCGAACCTAGTTGGCATGCGCACGGTCAACGGCGTCTCGATCAGTGGGACGTCCGTATCGCCACCGGCCCGGCGTGCCCCGGAGGAGCCCGGCGCGTGCGTCAGGATGGGGGCATGTCAGATGTCTTCACCACCCGAGTTCTCGACGTCAGCACCGGTGCCGCGGAGAAGGTCCTCGACATCACCGGTGACTGCGAGTCCTTCCTGCGCGAGACGGCGGGCGGCCGCGACGGCCTCCTCAACGTCTTCGTCCCGCACGCCACGGCCGGCATCGCCGTCCTGGAGACCGGCGCCGGCAGCGATGACGACCTCCTGGCCACGCTGCACACCCTGCTGCCCGCCGACGACCGCTGGCAGCACCGGCACGGCAGCCCCGGCCACGGCCGCGACCACGTTCTGCCCGCCCTCGTCCCGCCCCACGCGACCCTGCCGGTGGTGGGCGGGCGGCTGGAGCTCGGTACGTGGCAGTCGGTGTGCCTGGTGGATACGAACAGGGATAATCCCAACCGCCAGGTCCGGCTGTCGTTCCTCGGGTAATTCCGCGACATCCGTGACTGTAGGAGTGATCTCCGGCCGCACCAAGCGAAAAACGTGCCCGGTTCAGGCCAGAGCCGCGTGAGCCGTTCTTCGCGGCGAAGGCGCAGCAGGGTGGCTCACTGCTGCCGGGGTGCGAACGGTTGCGGATGACCTGGCTGCCGAAGTCGAGACCTCACTGAAGCGCATCTCCCAAACGATCTGGGGCAGTCGCCTTGCTCAGGTGCGGCTCGGAGGCAGATTGTGCTGGCTGACGGCCACGTCTCGGGCGTCGCGGCTTCGAAGAGATCGTTGTCTCCCCTGAGTCCGAGCTGCGGCTCCTGGTGGCGGTGCAGAAGATCGCTTCACTCCCTTGTCGAGACCTGTTCGTAGGCGTCGCGGAGCGGCGGGCGAAGACGTGGGCAGGCTTCTTCCTGGTGCCCGTGAAAGATTCGCCGGTGGGTGGGGCGCTGATCTTCCTGGTCTGCCTCGCTGATGTGCTCGGTACCAGGCTGCAGCTCCTTGGCGCGAAGCCCTGAGGTTCGCCGCGCGATGAACAGATCCCTTGATGGGGGCGCTTGCAGGAGAAGAACAGGCGGCGAGACATGCCGAGGTGAACTTCGGTCCCAGGGACGTGGCCGGTGAGGAAGTCGTCCAGACACCCGGAGCTCACGCCCGCGCGGAGGATGCGCTGCTCGACCTGGGCCTCTGCCCGCGGGCATCGGCTCGTAGGACTTGGGTACGGCCTCCTGCTCCAACAGCCGGTCGAGCTGCTGCTGGACAACTCGGTAGCCGGTCGATGGACGGCTGACTGGTCGAAGTTTGCCGGAACTATGCCCAGGACCGTCGCCTTTTGGTGGGCCATCAGGTGACCCGGCTGGTGAGATCGACTCGCACGGAGGCTACGATCCGGATCGACGCAGTCGGCGGGTCTCAGGAACCCATCCCTTGCGATGGGCCCTTCGGTCTTGGGCCCGGATGTACGGATGGGTGACTACATCGCCGGACATCTGGGCCCCAACCAGCAGGTTCCCGAGACCGTTGCCCTCAACCTCGCATTCAAGGCCGCCGGCCTGATCATAGAGATGGGTAGAAGACGCATCCCCGCCACTAAACTTCACAAGCCCAGGAAATGATCAGAGCGTTGTCACCGTGCGCGCGACTACGGCGGAGGAGGTCGAGGGTGAGCTCTCCCCACGGAGCGCGACGCCGGGGACGGTCATGGCAGAGGCAAGATGCTGATCCCAAGCGCGCTGACGGGCTGGCAATGGAGAGGCTGTTGTGGGGTGTCCTCGAGCTGGCTCGCTAGGCCTCGCAGTCAGGCCCTATTGCTGTTCCAGTTGCAGACAGAGGCCAGGAAGGTCGGTGAGGCCATGTAGGGGTTGTCCTGGCCGCCGATCACCTCGATGAGGACGGCCTCGCCGATATCCTTGAGCACTCGGATCTCGTCGCCGGCACGGAGCGTCAGACCGTTGCCGTCGTCGCCGTCGGCGGTCACGGTGAAGACCTCGCCGGACGTTGACTTGATCTCCTCGGACACGCTCCGCAGCTTCTTATACGCCGCAGTTCCACCGGCCTCGACACTACGTCCGGCCAGGTAGCCGAGCACGCCAACACCGGCGAGCAGCATACTTGGGCCACCGACTCGCTTCGCGGCGGTCGTTATCCACTGGTAACCGCCGAGATTCCCCACCCTGTTCTCCTCATGGTCGATGGTTCGGTGAAAGTACCACCACGGTGGGCACCCGGCTTCTGCCTGTTCCTGCTCTGCATGAGTTCGCGCAACAAGGGCGTATCCCCGTGGTCGACCCATGACGACAGCTCGCGCGACTTCCCGGCTGGTCCTCTCCCTCTTGTCGAGCGTCTGACTTGCCATGCTCATGGAACGCTGACTGGACGTGCAGTTGGTCACGGCCCTGGGCAGGGTACGGACAGGCGTGCTCCCCGGGAGGGTCCGGATTGTGCAGCAGGGCGAGTTGTTTGTTCCGGGATTACCACCCAGGAGAGCAGGTGTGACAACGGCACAGGCACGAGAGGAAAGGTCGTCACGGTGTCTCAGTCGAGCTTCGACCGGACGTATTCGGCTCTGTGTCTCGCGTCCGACAGCCGCCAGTGAGCAGGCGTTCGCGCTCGGCCGCCACGATTTCCCGTGCCAGCTCAGCGTCCGTGATGTCGAACGCTTCCGGGGCACTGTCGGCGGTTTCGGAAACGCGGGCGAACTCCGCGAAGAGTTGATTCTTGCGCGCCAGTATCTCGATGATGCGTTGGTCGACGCCTTCTTCGGAGAGCAGACGGTGCACCTGTACCGACTCCAGCTGCCCCATCCTGTGGGAGCGGCCGATTGCCTGCCATTCGGTCGTCGGCTTGAGCTGGGGCTCGCAGATCACGACGACCGATGCCGCCTGGATGTTCAGACCGACGCCGCCCGCCACGATCTGGGCGACGAGGACGGCCCCGTCGGGGGCCTGGGAGAACTCGTCGACCATGCTCTGCCGCTTCGCGGCGGGTACGGAACCGGTCAGGGGCCCGAAGACCTTCCCCGGGAGGACCGCCGTCACTTCGTCAAGAACATGACGGAAGTACGAGAAGACCAGCACCTTGCGCCCGTTGTCCTCCGCCTCCTGGACGATGTCGATGAGGCGCTGCATCTTCCCGGACCTGACGCCGGCGAGCAGAGCGGCCTGGCGCATGGCCGCGAAATTGCCTTCGATGACAGCCGCTCGGTAGCGCTGCTCGTCGGCGCTGGACATCGGCATCCACTCGTCGACCTCGACCCGCTCCGGGAGCTCGGTGAGGACATCTTCCTGGTTGCGCCGCAGGTAAGCCGGGGCTACCTGCTTCCGGAACTGGCGAGGAGCGAGCTCCGAGGCACTGATCGAAAGATCCGGCCGGAGGTAGCCGACGAGATTACGGAATTCCTCGATCCTGTTCTCCAGCGGGGTGCCGGTCAGAAGGACTGCTCGCTCCGATGCGTGGATGAGGGCCGTGGAACGTTGGGTGCGCCGGGCATCCGGATTCTTGATGTAGTGCGCTTCGTCGAACACCAGGCATGCGGGTGCGACGCGTTCGGGTATCCGCCCCTCCATCCAGCCGAGGGTGTCGTAGGTGGTGACCGCGACTCCGCCGTTGCGGATCCAGGACTTCAGCGCGTCGTCGCGCCCCGGCCCGTGCAGGCGGTACGCGCGCAGATCGGATTTCGCCCGGACTTCGCGCACCCAGTTGGTCACAACGGCGGCGGGACACACCACCAGGAAATGGGAGGAGCCCTTGGCGTGCAAGTGAGCGAGCACGGCGAGTGACTCGACCGTTTTCCCCAGGCCCATCTCGTCGCCGATGATGACCTTCCGCTGCACGATCGCGAAACGTGCTCCGAATGACTGGTACCCGCGGAGGGACGCCTTGAGATGGCTGGTGTCGAGCTTGAGTTCCCTGACCGCGGTGACTACCTCGGCCGGCAGGTCCCCTTGGCTTTTCTCGGCATCATCCGCCAGGAATCCGAGCTCGGCGAGCATCGCGTAGTAATCGGCCGGCCGGGCGCTGAAGTCATCCCACGGATCACCGCCTGCGACGTCAGTCCCACCGTCGAGTCCCGCCCCGCGGCGCTCGACGGCCGCCAGCGCGGAACGCAACTCGGCTACGGTCCGGGCCTGGGGGACGAGAACGACATGGGAGGCTCGGGAATCCAGACCCTGGAGGAGCGGTCGTACCGCGTCGGCGGCGTCGAGGTCCGCTGTCGCGCTCCGGATCGAGCGTGCCGCGTCCCACGTCCGCAGCGCCGTGAGGAGCTTCGTGGTGGCCTGGGACCGGTTCTTGATGTCGATGCGGACCGGCATCTCGTCCAGCGTGGTCTGCCAGATGGTCCGTGCGGCGCCGACCATCCGGTTGCCCGTCGTCTCACCGACTCCGGGAAGCGATCGCATCTGTGATGCCTGGTCGAGGACCTGCTGCACGTTCCCAATCCCGGCACCGGTCAGCGCGTTGATGCGCAGCCGGCCGCTGGTTGCGTCCTTGAGCCGCTCGACGGGCATTTCGGTGAGCAGCTTGCGCACCTCGGCCTGCCGTACGGCATTGCCGGCGGCGCTGACTGCCGCTCTGAACTCGGTCTCGCTGTGCAGGGCCCGGTCCATCGCGGCGAGCGCGGTCCTGGCGGCGTCCAGTTCATGCCGTTCGACGAGTTCGGCCCGGGCACCGAGGCGGTGGCCGAAGCCCACGGCGTCATCGAGGACGGCCGGGGGGCCGACCGAGGGGAAGGCACTTCTGTTCCAAGCTGCCAGGTTTTCCAGCTCGGTGACGAGCCGGGTGCTCGCAACCTGCTCGTGCAGCGAGACCAGGTAGGCCGCAGCCTGCCCCGCTTCGTTCTTGCGGCCCTTGCCCGAGAACATCCGGCGGGCACCGAACAGCGCCCGGACGGCCGTCAGCGCCCGGTCGGCGTCGCCGGTCAACTGGTGGATGCCCTGCTGGACAAGGGCGCTGAGCTCCGGAAGAGCCTGGTGGCGGGCCAGGGAGGTCACCAGGTCGGCATCGGACGGCGTGAGCTGCAGTACGCGCCATGCGGTGCTGCTCCCTGCCCTGAGTGAGGTCACGCGCCCGAGGAGCCGCCTGGCGGCGTCCTCCGCCGCTGTCTCGACCGGCTTGCGCTGCTCGACGATCTGCATCGCGAGCTTGCGCCACCCGCTGATCTCCTCCACCACACCACGCAGGTGCTGACGTGCTTCTCGCTCCATTGCCCCCGCCACTCGCACGACCTCTGGGAAGATTAGCGACCCCGGTTGACGAAGTCGACGGGACCAGGGAACCGCCGGAACGTCCGAGTAGCGTTCGCCGGCCGGCAAGCAGGAGGTTGTGTACGTGCTGCTCGAGGAGCTCAAGCCGGGACTGCGGATCAGCGGACTCATACCGGCGGAGGCAGTCACGGTCATCGCCGCCCAGTGGCACGGTGCGAACGCGGTCGAGCTGACCTACAAGACCGCCGGGGGCGGCCTCGACCAGCGGATCGTCTTCCGCAAGGACGAGGACGGGCTGAGCGTCGCGCACAGTGGCAGCCGCGCCTTCGACGCGCCCGCCGGCGACTTCAGGCTGGCCGCGGAGGCCCAGCGGATGTCACTGGCCGGCCTGTTCGACCCGATGCTCGCCGTGGCGACCAGCGACGTTCAGCCGCTCCCGCACCAGATCCGCGCCGTGTACGGCGAGCTCCTGCCCCGCACACCGTTGCGCTTCCTGCTCGCCGACGATCCGGGCGCGGGAAAGACGATCATGGCTGGTCTCTACATCAAGGAGCTCTTGCTGCGCGATGACGTCAAACAGTGCCTCATCGTGGCGCCGGGAGGCCTGGTCGATCAATGGCAGGACGAGCTCTTCTTCAAGTTCGGCCTCCGTTTCGACCTGCTCACGAACCAGCTCATCGACTCCCAGCCCCATGTCAACGTCTTCGAGACTCACCCGATGCTGATCGCCCGCATGGATCAGCTCTCCCGCAACGAGCAGCTGAAGGCCCAGCTCAAGGAGACGGAGTGGGACCTGATCGTCGTCGACGAGGCGCACCGCATGGGTGCCCACTTCTTCGGTGGCAAGGTGGAGAAGACCAAGCGGTTCCAGCTCGGCGAGATCCTCGGCGAGATCACGCGTCACCTGCTCCTGATGACGGCGACCCCGCACTCGGGGAAGGAGGAGGACTTCCAGCTCTTCCTCACTCTGCTGGACCGTGACCGGTTCGAGGGCAGGCAGAAGAGGAGCGCCGACGTCAGCGGGATCATGCGGCGCATGATCAAGGAGGACCTGCTCACCTTCGAGGGCAGGAAGCTCTTCCCCGAGCGCGTCGCGGAGACCGTTCCCTACGAGCTCACGGCTCTCGAGTACGACCTGTACGAGGACGTCACCCACTATGTGCGCGAGGGGATGAACCGCGCCGGCCGCATCGGCGGCAAGCGCAGGAACACGGTCGGCTTCGCGCTCACCGTCCTGCAGCGACGTCTGGCCTCCAGCCCGGAGGCGATCTACCGGAGCCTCGTGCGGCGTACCGAGCGCCTGGAGCGGAGGAGGCAGGAGATCCTCCACGGGACCTATCGCGAGAGCTTGCCCGCCGTCGATCCCGCCCACTTCGACACTGACGAGCTGAATGCCGAAGAGATCGAAGAACTGGAGGAGGAACTTCTCGATGCCGCGACGGCGGCGCAGACGGTCGAGGAACTCGACGTCGAGCTCACCGAGCTGAGGGCGTTGGTGAAGACGGCGCAGCGGGTCCGGGAGGCAGGCACGGACCGCAAGTGGACCGAGCTGTCCGCCCTTCTCCGGGACCACGCGCTGGTGACGGACGCCAACGGCCGGCCCCGGAAACTCATCATCTTCACCGAGCACCGCGACACCCTGCGCTACCTGCAGGACAAGATCGGGTCGCTGATGGGCGGGCCCGGTGCCGTCAGGGCCATTCACGGTGGCGTACACCGGGCGGAGCGGCGGCAGATCACCGAGGAGTTCACCAAGAACCGTGATGTGCGGATCCTGCTGGCCACCGACGCCGCCGGCGAGGGACTCAACCTGCAGGCCGCACATCTGATGGTCAACTACGACCTGCCCTGGAACCCCAACCGCATCGAGCAGCGCTTCGGCCGCATCCACCGCATCGGCCAGGAGGAGGTCTGCCGGCTCTGGAACCTCGTCGCCTCCAACACCCGCGAGGGTGAGGTCTTCACACGCCTGCTGGAGAAGCTCGACCAGATGCGCGAGACATACGGCGGGAAGGTCTTCGACGTCCTGGGGCAGGCGTTCGCCGAGATCCCGCTGCGGAACCTGCTCCTGGACGCCATCCAGTACGGTGAGCAGCCGGCTGTCAGGAATCGGATGTACGAGGTCATCGACAGCACCGTCGGAGACGGCCTCAAGGGCCTCCTGGACGAGCGTGCGCTCGCTGTGGAGCACTTCTCGGACGTCGATCTCCGCGCCCTGCGTTCCGCGATGGACGAAGCCCGCGCCCGACGTCTTCAGCCCCACGACATCGCGTCGGTCTTCAAGGGGGCCTTCACCCGGCTCGGCGGCCGGATCGTCGCGTGCGAACAGGGGCGCCACGAGATAACCCACGTGCCGCAAGGCGTCCGTTCGGCAGGCAACGGGCCCATCGCCACCAGCTACGATCACGTCTTCTTCGACCTCGACCATGTCCGGCCCGACGCCCGTGCCCACGTCGACCTGCTCGTCCCCGGCCACCCGCTGCACGACGCCGTCATGGCCGAGACCATCCAGACCTTCGAGGGTGCACTCAACCGGGGCACCGTCCTCGTCTCGGCCACCCTCGAAGAACCACACCTTCTCGTCGGGATGGTCGAAGAGGTCGTGGATGCCACCGGTGCGTCGGTGGACCGACGGTTCGCCTACGTCAACGTCGACAGCCGTGGCACAGTGCGGCCGGCCGGCCCCGCGCCCTACCTCGACTGCGACGATGCGCCCGACGGCGCGTCGGCCGATATCACGTGCGGTCTTCCCTGGCTCGCGGACGCCGAGGCCAAGGCGACCAGCTGGATCATCACCAACCGGCTCCCCGCGTATCTGGCCGAGGTCCAGCCCCGTCGCCTGGCGGAGCTGGTCAGGACCCGTGAACTGGTGACCAAGCGCCTGACCTCCGAGAAAGAGCGGCTGCTCCTCGACGCTGTGGCGGCCGCCGAGAAGGAACGGAGGGGCGAAAAGCCCAAGGAGTCCTCCGCGAGCCTCCACCGCAAGGCTGCCGGGCTCGATGTACGGCTCCGGAAGCGCCTCGCACTGCTCGACCGGCAGCAGTCGATGTCGACGAAGCCGCCGCAGATAGTCGCCGCGGCGCTTGTGGTGAACGTCCCCGGTCCGCCCTCTCGCAAGTGATGATCGCTCGTGTGTGATCACGGGACGGCGTGAAGCGGGCGGACATGCAATTCGGCTGATCCGCAACAGGTCGAGCACCCGTCGGCGCCTATCGGTTCCCGCGTGCTGAGCCGCCCACCAGGACGGGGCCTGGTGAGGCCCGACTATGCCGCGGGTTGTCTTAACGGAGCTTGGTGGACACCAACAGGGACAACCCGGAGCGGAAGGTGCGCCTGAGTTTCCTGGGGGGAGCGCGGTCCCTCGGGCCCGGCCTGCCGGTCGCCGGGCCCGCCCGGTCCCGGCGCGCCGTGACGCCTGCCCTTAATGCCCGTATTCTCATCAATGCCAGATTCTCTTCGGAGAAGCGGATTGTCGCGGGCGCGAGTGAGGCGAAGCGTGGTTCGATCCGGCGAGGAGCCCAGGCCGGCGGGGCGTGCGACGGACGGCACGGGACCCGCCCGTCTTCGCGAGCTGTTCCTCCAGGGCGAGCCGGTCGAGACGGGCGTGCGGACGTCCATCCTGAACTCCTGGCGACGCTCCCGGTCCCTCGGGCTGTCACCGGACGCGTCCGATCTGCCCTACCGGGAGGACTTCGACCCGGGCGGCCGTATCGTCCGGGCGGCCCTGCCGGTGCTCGACCGGCTGCAGGCCACGTTCGCCGGCGGCCAGGTCAACATCTCGGTCGCCGACGCTAACGGGACGGTACTGCTGCGCCGCTTCGGGGATCCGGCGATGACCAGAAGCCTCCCGGCCATCCAGGTCGTCCCGGGGTTCGTGTTCGCCGAGCAGGTCGCCGGTACCAACGGCATCGGGCTGGCCCTCGCGGAGCGGCAGCTCATCCGCGTCCACGGCGCCGAGCACTTCGCGGAGCGCTCCCAGCAGAGCGCGTGCGTCGCCCTGCCCGTCCGTGATCCGCTCAGCGGGCGCATCGAGGGCGTCCTGTGCCTCGGCTACCCCCGCGGCTTCGAGCGGCCGGCGCTGGGCGTCGCCATCCGCCGGGCGGCCGAGGGCATCGAGCGGCGGTTGCTGGGGCAGAGCTCCGCGCGTGAGGGGGCCCTGCTGCGGACCTACCTGGGTGCCGGCGCCGGAGCCACCGATCCGCGCCGCGGTGTGGCGCTGGACGCGCTTGCGGACGAGTTCCACCCTCGTGACCAGGCGATTCTCCGGGAGAGGGCCGCCGAGTTGATCTCCGGGGCGCAGTTGGGCGCCGCCGAGGTGACCCTGCCGGACGGGCGGCGGGTGACGCTGGTGAGCCGTCCGGTGACGAGTGGTTCCGGTGTGCGGGGCATCGCGATCGAGGTCGTGCTGTCCGGTTCCCCGGCGGGGGAGCCGCTGGCCATACCGCACCAGATGGACGAGCTGTCCGGCTTCACCGACCTCGCCGTCCCGCTCTCCGGCCCGGCGCTCACCCTGCCCTCCGGCCACGGCGCCGCCTCCGCCCGCCCGGTCGTCGCACCCGACAGGGGTGACGGGATCGACGGTGGCAGGACCGGCTTGAGCACCGTCGGTGCCTCGGAGCCGCCGGCCACGGCTGACGGCGCCCCGAATACCTCGAAGCAGATCACGGCGGACGGCACCGTCGGAGGCGCCCCGGAGCCCGTCACCGCGGATGGCATCGTGGTGAGCGGTCCGGAACCCGTCACGGCGGACAGTCGTCTGCGCACCGCCGGGCCAGCTACCGCGGACGGCGGCCGGCCCCCCGCCGAGCCCGCCACACCCGACAT
>NZ_JAIGQA010000080.1:0-32211 GCF_019733245.1 Streptomyces sp. WAC04114 | reverse complement strand
GGCAGGGGACGGTGTCCGCGGGGATGCGGGGGTTCTTCAGCAGGGCGGCTCGGGCGAGGAGGTCGTCGATGGCGGTCATGTCGGGGTGATCACTCCCGGGCTGTGGGACGGTGGTGGAGCAGTTCGAGGGCTCCTCGTGCGTGGTGGTCGAGGGTGTGGACGTGGGCCGGGGACAGGCCGGTGGCTTCCTGGACCTGGTCGGGGGTGAACTCGCACAGGTAACGCAGGACGACGAGGTCGAACTGGTCCGGCGGCAGGTGACTGATCGCGTCGAAAAAGTCGGCGACCTCGCTGATCTCGACGAACCTGGCCACCGGGTCCTCGATCCGGCTCTGGGCGACCGTGAGGAACGCTGCCGGGCGCAGGTCGGGGCGCCCGTCCGGGTGGCGCCTGACGCGCAGCAGCACCCGTGACCGCAGTAGGCGCCAGGCGTAGCGGGGAAGGTTGGGGCTGGCGGCCGCTTCTGTTTCGTCCCAGCCGGCCCACAGGATGTCGAAGGCTTCGCCGACGATCCGCTCGGGCCGCTCGATGTGCAGCAGTGCCCGGGCGTAGGCGATGTAGTAGTGCTCCATCTGTTGGATGAAGCCGCGGTGTTCCACGGGCCGCTCCTCGGGCCCCAGCGGCCGGACATCATGGATGCGCTGGTTGATCCACGTGGTGGTCTTGGCGGCCTCGTAGGCCCCGGAGGTCCACAGGCGGCACAGGGGCCAGGGCGGCAGTCCCAGGGCGTGGATGACGCTGTAGGTGAGTTCCCAGCTCGGGTAGTACTCGATGCCGCGCAGGAGAACGGAGATGCGGCCCTTGGAGAAGCCGGTGCGACGGGCCAGCTCCTCGAGGGTGATCCCTTGTGCGGATATCTGGTGGCGCAGGCGCTCCAGCAGTGCTTGATGGCTGGGGCCGATCTTCTGCGACATCGGCTCGGCGCGGCGGCCTCGCCGGCTGGGCCCGAACGTGGTGGGCGCTACGGAGAACGGTGCGTCAGGGACGTCGTCGGTAGTCGGCGGATCGTCTTGGGGCGGTGGCGAGGAGGTCATCGCTGCGGCTCCTCATGCCCGGCCGGCTCGGGCACTGATGCCGGGGCCGCGGCCGGAGCCGGGGCGCGGGCGGCTCCGGTGCCGGAGCCGTGGGCGGCGGCGGTGAGCTGCTGCACGAGCAGTCCGAGCGAGGGCAGCAGCGCCACGACCGCGGCGAGGTGTCCCAGCACGGTCATCGCCGTGCTCCACGCGAGGACCACCACCAGCACGGCGACGGTCCACACCTTTCGACTGGGCATTTCACCTTCCCTGCATCGAGGTTGAGGGTCTGGAAGGCCTTCCTCCCCGGCGGTGCTCATGCGCCGGGGAGGAAGGTGGTGCACAGCATTACGGGCGCCACCGCCACCACTCAACGTGATCATGGAGTCACGGAACAAATACGTTCGATAGACCCTGTTATGAACGCCGGAACGCCAACTACGGGCCCTACATGGCCAAAACCGCAGCACTACGTTCGTTTCTGATCGTCATTCATGAAATTGCACAGCCGGTGGCCAGGGATCGGCACCATGAAGGAGGCGCCTCGGCGTCACACCTTCCCGTCTGGAAGGCGCGCGGGTTCCCCTCGTGCTCAAGGAACCCTAGGAGGGCCCCGTGCCGCTCCCGTCCGGCACCTCGAAGCCGCCGGACGGGGGCCGACACAGTCGGCCAGGCACCTATTGCGGCAGTGCCCCAGACCGTGCCGCGGATGTCAGACCATGGTCGAGGTGAGCAGCCCGGGTCGCCGACGGGACAGCTTGCTTGGTGGCCGCCGAGCCCTCGGGCATCTACTCGGTCGTGTGAAGGACCCCGCGGTCGCAGAACTTCTTGGGCCCCTGGGCGTAGAGCCCTGCATGAAGCCGATTAAAGAAGCACACGTGGCACAACCGGGCTGGCCGTGGTCGAAGTAGCAGCCGCCGACGACCAGACCGCGTTCGCCATCCAGGAGGCACTTGCCGGACGGTGGCGACCGCGCCGGCGGACCGGACCACCCGGGCCCCCGGCGAGCCCGGCGTACGGCTGCGCTGCTACCTGGACGTGCGCCAGAATCTCAACCCCTAGCCGCACGCCCGGTGTTGTCCAGGACGGACCGTGAGCACAAAGTACGGGTCGCTGGTTGGCACGCGGATCGTGCGGTCCCTCCTGGTTCCTGCAGCAGCATGACGCGCACGTTGCTGCGCATCGACGCGGCCTCCTGTGCCCATCACGACGGCGAACAGGCCTGCACCGCGCGATCGACCACCCTGACCGGCTACCGGACGGCCGCCGCACCGGCCTCGTCCAGGCACCATCACGAACGCGCCATGCGGTGGCCGCAGGCCATCCCGCGTGAACACCCTCCCAGCTGTGTCGTTTCTCCGGTACGACCATTGCACTCACACGAGGGGCGCAACCGCCGTCCCCCCGCACGTGCGCCCCAGATGAGCCGCTACCAACAGATACATGCGTACCGTCCTGCTGCGCGGCCTGCCTGCCGCGCTCCTCGCCGTCTTGTCCCTCACCACCGCCACCCCCGCCCACGCCGCGGAGACCGTTACCCTCACCGAAGCCGTCGCGAGGCTGCCGCTGGCCACCGAGTCCCGCGACGGCTACACCCGCGAGGCGTTCAAGCACTGGACTGCCGGCGACGACCCGGCCGACGGCTGCACCACCCGCAACGAAGTCCTCATCCACGAAGCCGTCGAAGCACCGGCCGTCGGCCCCAGATGCCGGCTCACCGGCGGCACCTGGTGGTCGTACTACGACCAGACCACGGTGACGTCCGCCTCCGGCCTGGACATCGACCACATGGTGCCCCTCGCAGAAGCCTGGGACAGCGGCGCCTCCGCCTGGACCGCACAGCGCCGCGAGGCCTACGCCAACGACCAGGGTGCCGAGGCCAGCCTGATCGCGGTCACCGCCCGATCCAACCGCAGCAAGGCCGACCAGGATCCCGCCCAGTGGATGCCCCCGGCCTCCGACGTCCACTGCCGGTACGCCGCCGAATGGACCGGTACCAAGCTCCGCTGGAACCTCAGCGTAGATGACGCCGAACGTGCCGCCCTGAACGACCTCGCCGCCGCCTGCCCTGACCAGACCGTCACCTACAGACCCGCCGCTTAGCCCACCGGCCTGCTGGTTGTGCCATCGCACCTCGGCATACGCGGGGTCGGACGCGGCCGTCGGCGGTGTGGAGCAGTTCGTCGGCTGACCTGTGCTTGGCTCATTCCGAGCGCGGCGGCGAGGTCGGCTTGCATTTCCCCTGTCATCCGTGTGTCGGTGCGGTGTCTCGGGGTCGGTTGGCGGGGAGCCAGGTGCGGATTTCGAGGTGGAGGATGTGGGCGTCCGCGCGAATGCGCCCGGTTTCCGCGAGCCATTGGTGGACGGCTGCGGTGACGTCGCCGGCTGCGGCGTTGACGCGGCGGGCGAAGTCGGCGGCGTCGAAGCCGCCGGTCTGGGCGGATCCGTAGGAGCGCTCTTCAGTGTGGTCGGCGCGTTGGATGACGTCGCGGCGGATGCCGGGTGAGTCGGTGCGGCTGCCGGAGGGGAGCAGGTAGCCGGTCTTGGCCAGGCGGACGGTGAAGGCCAGTCGTAGACCGCGGCGGGCGGCCTCGGCGATCAGCGGGCGCAAACGGGCGGAGCCGGAGGCGATCGCTTGGGCGCCGGCTCGGCCGGTGCCGGATCCACTGGGTGTGATGAGAACCGCCTTGCCGCGAACACGGGCGCGGGAGCCGGAGGCGGTAGTGCGCCTTTGGGTGTGGCGGGAGGCGATGGCGGCGAGTTCGGGCAGTTCGGTGATGCCTGCGGTCTCAATGGCGGTGAGGACTTCGCGTAGTGCGGTGACGAAGGCGGCGCCCTTGTTCTTGGTGTAGAACTGCGAGACCAGGGAGGGGTCGCGGTTGATGATGCGGGCGATGTCGCGTTTGGTGTAGCCGATGTGTTGGATTTGGTCGGCGAGTCGCGCGGCTTCGTTCAGCTCCTCTTGCGGCGTCGCCTCTTGGTGGCGGGAGCGGGGGGGCATCAGGTCTCCTGGCCGGGGGAGGCGAGGGCGGCGCGGCCGGCGTCTCGCAGGGCAAGGAG
This sequence comes from Streptomyces sp. WAC04114, assembly GCF_019733245.1. Lineage (NCBI taxonomy): Bacteria > Bacillati > Actinomycetota > Actinomycetes > Kitasatosporales > Streptomycetaceae > Streptomyces > Streptomyces sp. WAC04114. The sequence continues at coordinate 28,138 of NZ_JAIGQA010000080.1, read as the reverse complement.
GTCCTCTTCGGTGGTGGGTGCTGTTAGGGGACCGTTGAGGTGGCCGCGCAGCAGGTAGTCGCCAGGCTGGTGGTGGTAGGGCCAGTCGTGGGGTTGAGTGAGGTAGAGGGCATCGGTGCGGAAGGCGATGACGCTGCCGGGCGGTGTGTGCAGGGCTCCGGCGTAGGTGTCGTCATCGCGGTGGCGCTGGGTGAGTAGGGCGGCGCGTGCGCCGGACCAGATGGCGGCTGTCCATTCGGGATGGGCGTTGGGGTCCCGGCTGTAGCCGCTGGGGCGTTGCCAGGTGATCAGTTCGTCGTCGAAACTGATAATTTCGGCGTCGGGTGGGACCTCTCGTTCCATGGTGCGGGGGGTGGTGCCGGTGACCATGCGGGGGCGTTGGGCGAAGGCGCCGATGCCGTACAGCAGGATGGCGCGCACCGCGCGGGAGGCGAGGTGGGCGGCGCGGGCCTGCTGGGCGTCGCCCTGGAAGTGGGCTTGGGCGGAGAGGTTGGTCCAGGTCTCTTTGAGTTTCTTGGCCCAGTCGTCGAGTGGTTTGCCGTCCTCCCACAGGATGCCGTCCAGGATCTCGACTTTCCACGGTGTGATTGGGTTGGCCAGAGCGGTGTGGATTTCCGGGCCGCCGGCCCAGGTGGTGAAGGTGGTGCGGGGCTGGCTCGGGTAGTGCCAGGCACGCTCGCCCGGTGCCGGGGCGGGTAGGAGGCCGACGTGGTTCCAGGTGTCGGGAACGGTGACCCGGACGTGCCAGTGGCCGCAGCCGTATAGAGCCCGGTTCTGTTCTTTCTCGCTCCAGGTGGCGAAGGTGGCGGCGGTGATGCGGCGGGGGTTGCCGACTGGAGATTTCCAGGTGTGCTTGGCGTAGGCGAAGGTGCGGTCGTATTCGACGAGTTGGGGCAGTTGGGCGGGGACGCGGGGTGGTGTGATGAGTTCGTTGCGGCCTTGGCCTGCGGTGGCGTGCAGCAGGCCGCGTAGTTCTTCGGACAGGACGGGGAAGCCGTCGGCGTACTGGCCGCGTTGGGGGATGGTGCGGGTCCACAGGTCGCGGCCGGTCTGGGAGGGGGAGCCCATCACGACGGCGTCAGGCCAGTGGCGGCGCAGCGTCTGCCATAGGAGGACGAAGGCGTCGCGGACGGTGGCGGGGTCGTCGCCGTCGAGGTCGAACCACTCCCCCACCGAGCGGATCTCGCAGTGCTGGCTGCCGTCTTCGCGCTGGTAGCGGCCGACGGGGTTGCGGGCGTGGACGAAGTGTCCGGCCATTCGGTCGCGGCCTCGGCCGGTGTCGGTGCGCCAGCCGGGGGTGGGGGCGTTGAGCCAGGCGGCGACGGCGTCGCGGAGGTAGGGGTAGCGGTCGGCGTTGCGGTGCCAGGGGGCGCCTGCGGTGATGTAGATGCGTTCGGCGCCTTCGGGGAGGGTGTGGAAGACGGCGGTGAGGATGCCGGCGGCCGTCTGGTTGCCGAGGTCGAGGTGGTGGGTCTGGTGGCGGTGCACCAGGACGCCGGTTGCGGTGTCGAGGAAGACGGTGGAGCGGGCTTGTTGGGTGAAGTTGGGCCGGGTGGATGCTAGACCCGCGGTGTGGGTGCACCAGGCGTCGCCGGCTTCGCCTTCGGGGATGGAGGGCAGGCTGCGCGGCGTATTCGGTGTCGTAGGCGCCGCTTGCTGGGGGCCGTGGGTGTTCTCAGTGGCCGGATCCGGTGAGGGTGCAGACTGTGGATCGCGGGTGGTGACTGTGGCGGGTGCCACCGCTGCTGTCTGGTCGGCCGGTTCGGGTTCGCGGTCTGCGGCGGGGGCCACGGGTTCGGGGGCTGAGGGCTGCGGTGGGGATTGATCGGCGGCAATACTGTCCGGAGCCAGGGCCGGGGCGAGGGAGACGATGTCGGCCACGCTCAGTCCGGCTGCCGGGGCGATCCGCTCGGCCTTTGCCTTCTCGTAGGAAGCGAGGTGGGCGATGCGCCGGTCGCGTTCGCTTTCCAGCCGGGTCAGTTCCGCCCGGGCTTTCTTGATCTTGTCCCGCACGGTGCGCAGGTCGGCGAGAGCAGTGTTGTAGCTCTGTGCGTCCATCGGGGCTTCCTTGTCCGTGCCTGGGAGTTCAGCCGGTGGTGTTGGTGGGGACGTAGGCGATCGCGCCACCCGAGTGGGAGGTGAGCCGGGCGCCCAGCAGCAGCTTGGCGAGCCGCTGGTCGGCGTCCACAGGGGAGGTGATCACAAGCTGCGGAGCGGCGAGGTCGGTGATGTAGCCGGCCAGCCGGGCGTCGGGGAAGGCGTGCCGTCCCTGGTTGTTCGTCTCCCACCGCTCCAGGCCGGTAAGGACGGCCACCACGTAGCCCGAGAGGGTCACCGGCAGCACTCCCCCAGCCGCGACGCTGGCCGCGTCGCATCGCCACCAGCCACGCAGAGCCTTGATCATGTCGTCGGGGGTGAGAGAAGTCGCGAAGCCGATCCAGGCCCGGTCTGGCTCGCCGACTCGCTGGGCGGCGTTGACCCGCACTACGGCGATCTCCTTGGCCTCGATCCGATCGAGGGCTGCGTGGTGGCGTGCGCTGAGGGATTGCACTGCAGTGAGGGGGATCATGACCCGCACGCCGCGGCGAGAGAGGCCGGGCAGCAGTCCGGCCTGCACGAGGCGTCGGAAGGTGGTGACAGCGCATCCCAGCTCCTCGGCTGCCTGACCGGTTGTCAGCAGCACCGAACCCACATCCTTACATGCGTACTCTGATATCTGAGTAGGCATAACAGTAGGAGTGGTTGGAAGTGCTGTCAAAGGAGCAGCGACGGGGGTCTATCCCCCGTACTCCCAGGCCTCTTCCACAGCGGGCCCGTCAGCGTCGATCTTGAGGAGGCGGGAGGCGATACCGCCCTGGTTGCGGCCGAACTCCTGCGCCAGCTCGGCCAGCGATGCGCCCATTGCGCAGCGTTCGGCCAGGCGCTGGTCGTCTTCGATACTCCAGGGTTCGTAGGCGTTGGGGTGGGTTTTGCGTTTTTCGGCGACCGTATAGGCCTTGGGCTCTTTCTTCGGATCGGTGTGTGGGGCAGGTACGTCGTCGACCGGGAAGGGGATGAGGTTGAGGCGGTACAGCGCCCAGCGCAGGGCCTTCTCCCCGCGCCCCAGGGATTCGGTCATTTCTTTCAGGGAAGTACCGGCGAGGAAGGCGGTGCGCAGGCGGTCCTTCTCCTCATCGGTCCACCCCGCTCCGCGACGGGACGATCTGGGCTTCGGGCCGCAGGTGTCCGCCTGAGGGGGGATCGCGGGGGCAGCGGGTACTGAACCCTGGGTTGTCGGCCGCTTGCGCAGGGCGGCCCAGTCCGGTTCGTAGGCCGTCGGGAGTTGTTCACGGACGGCGTTGAGCAGCCTCAGGTAGGCATAGGTCTCCGCCGTGTCGGCGCTGTGCCAGCCGGCCTCCCAGTAGGCCATGATTTCAGGCTCCTCATTGAGGGCGTCGGCGAATTCCTCGATCGTGGCTCCCCACAGTTCACGGAGCCGACGCCGTTCGCCGGGCGGGGGAAGTTGCGGGGGTCGGGGGCCCTAGCTGAGCAAGTGGTCCTGAGAAGTGAAGTGCGCGTCCATAGCGTGCCTGTCAGGTGTATTGGTGACCCTGCCGCTGCCGGGCCGTCGGCGACTGCGCCGATCGCTGTTGCGAGCAAGGACAGGAATCCGGGAGCGAGGAAGGTGTACGGCGCGGGGCACGACTAGACCGTGAGCTCGGCCGCACGGGCCGGGGAGGACGGTGTCGAGGGGCAAAGACCTCCGCCTGGTCTCGGCCCCAGCGCCTGGGGGCGGGCGGGGTGTGGCCACCCGCACGCCGGATCCCAGCATGCCGCACCCGCAATGATGTGCGGCTGCCCGTGGGGAACGATTCTTCTGATCTCCTATGCCCTGCGACCTGCGCGGATTCGGAACCCTCATGCACTGGACTACCCCCGAAGGGGGGGGGCATACGAACGCCTGTCCCATCCACGGGTTGCCCTTGGTCTGCTTGAGGGCTCGTTATTCCGACGCGAGATCGCTGATGCGGCCCGGCCTGCCGCGGTCCAGGTTTGAGGGTGTGCGTCTGGTTCGAAATGCCAGCTCAGCTGACTGCTGTCAGGTATGCGCCGCTCGTGGCTCCTTCTGCTCTGCGGCACCAAGGCCGGCCAGCGTCCTCCCAGCCCGGCCCTTCGCGGACTTGCTCGCTAACTGCGTTACGAGTCAGGCGGATGCCTGTGCCCTCGCAGGCGGTGGATGCGCTGGGGTCTGGACACGAAGTCAGGGCGGGTTGGCCCGTACGTGCAGGCGTTACGAAACACAGCATTGCTCGATGTGGCTTTGGAGCTGGGCTTCAGGTCTCGTGCCCGTCAGGTATTTGCAGGTCAAGAAGGGTCCAGGCTCATGCGGGGAGGGGTGTGGCGGGTCGGGCGGTGATACGTATGCAGCTGCCCTGCGAACTGACCTGCAGGGCGCGATCGGTGCCTGTCTGGCGGGAAGGACAGGAGGGCCGGAACTGTCCTCGTGTCCCTCCTTGGCGTGACGTGCCACAGTTCGCCCGATGGCCGCTTCTCCGATGCGGTAGCCGTGGTAGCAGCACGGATACGGAGGACGCGAACGTGGTACGTCGGGTGCGCTCAGTTCGAGCGCGTGAAGGTGTGGTCACTCAGCGGTTCACCTGCGCTTGGTGCGGGCTGGCATGGAACCGGATCCCGAAGCCGGGCCGAGCCCCGCGCTTCTGCTCGGACGCCTGCAAGCAGGCCAGCTGGCGCGAGAAAGCTGCCGTTGCCCGCCGCATCCGAGACCAGCGCGTCGCTCTCCTCCACGCCGAGTTTGACCAGATCACTGCGGCAACGCCACTGTCTCTCGCGCGAGTTGTGCCTCTGCTGCATGAGCTGGCGGATTCGGGGCCGTCGTATGGGCTGCCCGTTGGCCGGCTCTACAAGACCGCGGCAGCGGCCTGGCATCCCGACCGTCCGGGCGGGGACCACAAGGTGTTTCAGCTTCTGCAAGAGGCGCACCGGCTGGCCCGGCTGCACGCGCTGTGATCCTGTCGGTGCAGGGGCCGCATCCGGTGTTCGCAGGATGGCGGCGGTCTCCTGCGGCAAGGGTTACGGGTGAGTGCAGCACGGGGCAAAGAGCAAAGCTGCCGAGCTGCCTGGGCGCATGTCTGTGTCCCCGTGAAGCTGGAGAGCCTGCGCCTCACCCGATGGTGGGATTCTTCTGGGGCCTGTCATGCCTGTGAGATCTTCGATTTGTGCAGGTGGAGGCGGCGCACTGAGCACAGGTGCAGGGGTTGGGGCTGTGCGCAGGTCCTGACACAGGGCCGGCGGCAGGGGCTGCGCCCATACACTCGCCCCTCACAAGAGCTTCTTCAAGATCCGGAGGGGGGAACCGGCCGTGCAACTGCCCGCTCTGCACAGCATGCTGCACCAGGCCAGCGAGCTGGCGGCGGTGAAGAACGCCTCACTCGAGGCCGTGTGCCGCCGTGAAGAGGATGCGGAGCGCGTGCTGGCGGAGGTGCGGGCCGAGAAGGCGGTGCGAGCTGGCTCGGCGCAGAGCGCCAACGAGTTGGTCACCGCTCTCCAGGAAAAGATCCAACGGCACACGGCAGGTACGGGTCCGAAGACGGTGACCGACGTCGCCGAGGAGCCCGACAACGCTGATCCGCCGTCGACACGGGCCTCCATCCACCGGGCGACCCGCGAACTCCTGCTGGAGCAGGGAGAAGCGACGACTAAGGAAATTCGTCAGCACATCGAGAACGTGCTGCCCCACGTGAACGTCAAGAGCACGAGTCCGGAACTGACGCACCTGGTGCAGCAGGGGTTGCTCGTGCGTCCGCGCAGTGGTGTCTACCAACTTGGCGGTGAGTGGGCCACACCTGAAAGCCGCTGAATCAGCGGGCCTGAGCGTGCGCGAAAGACCGAACACCGCCGGTGTGTAGGAGCCCGGCGGTGTCACGGTGCGCATGTGTTGGCCTCACGCGCCCCGTCACTATATCCAGCGTGCGGAGGGCGGTGCGTTGTGTTTCATCCGCACGTGCAGCAAGATCAGAAAGGCCTCACGCACATGGAAAGTCTGTTCTCTCATGCCGCTGGCTCTGCCCCTCCCGACGCCGTCTGCGCCGGGTCCTGGATGGAGGTGGCTGTCCGCTCTTGCCCATCCGGGGAACGGACCTCTCCAACCGATCGCGCCAGTGTGCGACGTCAGTGGCAGCTCGCCCTGGAGGCCAGCCTCCACAGCGGTGCGGACCAGCGCACTATCGCCAGCGCAGACCTAGCGCGCAAGGTGGGGGTAACCACCGAAACCGCCACACAGACTCTGCGGTTCTGCCGTGAGGTAGGTCTGTTCGAGGGCGGGCGCGGAAAGTTCACGGTGACCGAAGCCGGCTGGACCATTGCGCAGCGCTGGCAGGAGGACCAGACCTACGCGCGGCTGCTGCTGCAGGGGGTGTTCCGTTCGCACTGGTCGGTTCCTGTAGCGGATGCCGCTTTACAAGCCGGTCCCTTGCCTGCGGAGGAGCTGGGCAGGCGCCTGCTGGGCGACCTTCCCGGCAAGCCGCGGCGCGGCATGTACCTCGTGGAGTGGCTGGCACTTGCGCTGCTGGTTCACCGCGACCAGCAGGGCATGGTGTGGCCCGCGCCGGCGTTGAGGGCGGCGGCCGGCTCGGTAGTTGCGGCGTTGCCTGCTCCGGTTCGAGATGCGGAGCCTGAGCGGCCTTCAGGGCGCGAGTTGGATGCCTTGATGGGCATGACCAACCGTAAGCTGGACGAGCTCGACAAGCAGGATCCCCAGCGTTTCCAGGCTTTCCTCGACAACCTCACCCAGCTGGTGAAGTCCTTGCCGGCCTAACACCGGCTGAATCCCTTGCGGCTTGTGTGGCGCCGCGGGGCTGCCCACGGCTGGCCGCAAGCACCGCGGTCTGCCGCTCTGTGGACGTAAGGCACAGGACGCTGCGCACATCCACTGATGGCAGCGTTCCTTCCCGACGGCACCGGTCTGTGCTGGCGATGGGTCTTTCCCTGTTCTCTCGCGTCCGTCGCTCCTTTCTGCGTGTGCCCGCCTGCCCCTTCCCGCGGTCCGCCGCCGTGCGGAAGGCCGGCTGGCCACGACTCCTTACTCCAGGCGTTGGCGCGGCGCTGCCGGGCAGCACGTGGAGCCCTTGTCCTGTTCTTCCCAGTATGGGAGTTGTTGTGATTGCTCAGCCCTCCGTGGCACAACACTCGGGTTCTGGTCCCGCTCCGCACACCAGACGCCGTGTCGCCGATGCGGCTCGAATGACCGCACGGTTCGTGGATCCTGCCGGTATCGGGCACGAAGCTCCGTGGCTTGAGGTGGCCGGCGAACAACGGCTGGAGGACTGTCTGCCCGTGCGGCCCTTCCCGGTGCTGAAGGGCCGCCGAGTGGCGCCGGGTTGGTGGTGGTCCGCGACCAACCACGCTCTGGTGCACTACGGCTTCAAAGCCATGCGCACGCAGGTCATGATGCTCGACCATGACCCGCAGGTGGTGGCACTGGCCTGCCGGCCAGTGGAACTGCTGTGGCGGGGCCGGCGCGGCAAGACGATCTCCCACGCCCCGCACCTGATGGCGCGGATGGCGGACGGCAGCGGGCTGCTGGTGGACTGCGCGAGTCGTTTCGGGGCGGGGCGCCGGCTGATGAGGCGGGCCCTGCACCTGGAGGCCGCCGCGGCAGCGGCCGGCTGGCACTATCGGCTGGTCGGGCCACCGCCGCCGGTGGTGGAGACCAACGTGCGCTGGCTGGCCGGCTACCGACATCCGCGGTGTGCGCGGGGCGGGTTGGCCGAGGTCGCCGAGTGTTTTGCCGCCCCGCTGGCTCTGGTCGAGGGTGTGCGGAGGCTGGGTGACCCGATTGCGGTGTGGCCGTCGGTGTTCCACGCTCTGTGGGCCGGTGTGCTGAGTGCGCCGCTGGACCGTCCGCTGCACGAGCGGGCCCTCACGGTCGCGTCCGGGGCGGGGGCAGGGCGGTGAGCCGGCCGGTGCTCGAGGTGGGTACGGCCGTCACGTGCGGCGGCCGGGAGTGGGCCGTTGCCGGCGTCGAGGGCAGCATGACGTCCGGCCCGCGGATCTGGCTGGCCGGGCAAAGCGGCGAAGACGCTCTGGCGGTGTTCAGCCTGGCTGAACTGCTTGGCGATCCTTCGTTCGGTCTGGTGGGGGGTCCGCCGCGTCTGCGGGTGCCGCAGACGGGGCTGTTGTCGACCGTGCCTGAGGACGAGCGGGGGCGTGCGTTCGTTGTGGAACGGCATGTCCGAGAGGTGGAGACCGGTTATTGCACGCCGGATGGCAAGGGCCCGGTGAGGCCTCAGTACGACCCCGATTCCACCACGCTGGCCCAGCGGGAGCAGGCGAAGGCCGATGAACTGGCCTCACAGGGCTGGGTGGGTGTGAGCCGGGCAACGGTGCGCAGGTGGCGTGCGCGTTATCGCACAGACGGGGTGTGGGGGCTGGTCAAAAGACGCGGCAGCTCGCCTCGTTTGAACCGGGCCGATCCCCGGCTGGTCGAGGCGCTGCGAACCCTGTTGCCCATGGAGGCCCTTCGCTCCCGTTCCCGGGGGTGGAAGACGCGGATGCGGCGGGAGGTGCGGTGGTGGCTTGATGACAAGCACGGCGAGCGGATGGTCGCGGTGCCGCCGAAGTCCACGTTCAACAAGCTCATTGACGCCGTAGAGGAATCGCTCGGCCTGCAGGGGACGGTGGCGCAGCGGCGTGCCCGCGCTTCGCGGCCGGCTCCGCCGTTCAAGCCGACGCTGGCGCTGCGCCCGGGTGAGCTCGTCATGCTGGACAGTTCCCCTGGCGACGTGCTGGTCGTCCTGGACGACGGCGTGGTGGGGCGGCTGGAGCTGACCACGGCAGTTGATGTGGCGACGCGCAGCCTGTGTGGGGTACTGCGACCGGCGGGGAGCAAACTGACCGATGTGGCGGTGCTGTTGGCTCAGATGATGACGCCGATGGTGATGCGGCCGGGCTGGGACGCCTCGTTGTCGATGGCTGCGTCGGTCGTGCCGCACGAGCGGCTGATGGGGATAGACGAGCGGCTCAAGGACGCGGCTGCCCGTCCGGTCATCGTGCCCGAGACGGTCGTGGTGGACCAGGGAAAGGTGTTCGTCTCGCCCTCCACCCGGGCCGCGTGCGAAAGCTTGGGGATCTCGCTGCAGCCCGTGCCTCCGGCCAATGGACCGGCCAAGGGGCATGTGGAGCGGCCGTTCGGCTCCATCAATTCACTGTTCTGGCAGTGGCTGGCCGGTTACACCGGTTCGAACGTGAGTGAGCGTGGCTCCAAGGTCGAGCAGGAACCGCTGCGGACCGTGTCGGAGATCCAGGCATTGTGGGATGAGTTCCTCGTGCACTGGCACCACCGCCCGCACGCGGGTCTGCGCCACCCGCTGATGCCGAAAAAGGCTCTCACGCCCAACCAGATGTGGGCGGCGCTGCTTCCCGTGACGGGGTATGTACCGGTGCCACTGACCTCGGACGACTTCGTGGAGCTGCTTCCGGTGCGCTGGCAGCCGATCACGGACGCCGGCATCCGATTCGGCTACCGCACCTACGACGACGCATGCCTCAACGACCACCGCGGTCAGGACTCCGGCGTGGTCGCCAAGAAGGGCCTGTGGGAGGTGCACTACAACCCCTACGACCCTGTCCGGATCTGGGTCCGCCTGCCGGAAGGGTTCCGCGAGGTGGCGTGGATCCACTCCACCTCGGTCAGTCTCCCGTTCACCCACCACATCTGGGAGCACATCTGCAAGGTGGTCGAACGCACCGGATCCCGCGAGGAACACGAGGCCGAACTGGCCCTGGCCCTGGACCGGTTCCTGCGAAAGGCCGCCGGCAAGGAAAAACTGTCGGCCACAGAGCGGCGAGTGGTGGCAAAGTCCCTCGCGTCGGGGACGATGCCGGTGCCGGAAGGCGAGCTCAACGTACTGGACGTGCCCGCACCATCATTCGGGCTGGCTGGCTACTACGCCGTGCCCGACATCGACGACGACACCGTCCCCGACGAGGGCGACGAGTCTGATGACGTCGTCGACTCCCCCGACGACGTGTGGGAGACCGACCAAATGGGCGGCTCTCTCGTCCTGAGCGACCCAACCCAGGAGGAAGAGCAGTGGCTGCCATGACCGCCGCCGGGGACGACGGCTTCCCCGACGACGAAGCCACCCCTGGTGCGGTGACAAACCATCTCCTGTGGCAGGCAGAGGTCTCCCGCCCACGCGTGGCCGCACCGCCGGTAGCCGATCCATCCTGGAATACCAGGACCTCGTTGGACTACCACTCCGAATTCGTCACCCTCAGAACACCTTCAATGGAACAGGCGCTGGCCCAACTCAAGTTCACCCTGCTGGTGAACAATAGGCAGCGGGGCACCGCCCGGCGTGGCCTGATCGTGTCTGGGCCTCCCGGAGCGGGCAAGTCGACCACGCTCGCGGAACTGGGCCGTTCCTTCGAACGCAGCGAACGGCGCCGCCAGCCGGACGCTAAGGGCTGGATGCCCGTGGCGTTCGCCTCCATCCCGCCCCTCTACACGCCCAAGAGCCTGGTCCAGGTCCTGGCCCGGTTCGCCGGAATCCCCGTCCACGACCGGATGACCGAGAACACCATCACCAACGCCGTGTGCCACGTGCTGTGCGAGCGCCGCACCCGGCTGGTGTTCCTTGACGACGTCCACCTGCTCAACACCCGTACCCGGCCCGGCGCCGACACCTCCGACCAGGTCAAGACCCTCATGGAGCGGTTGCCCGCGACATTCGTGCTGGCCGGTGTCGACGTGGAGAACTCACCCCTGCTTACGGGCCCCCGCGGTGCCCAGCTCGCCGCCCGCTGCAAAATCCTGCGCACTCCCCCGCTCCTCAACGGCACCCCCGAGCAGAAGAAGACATGGCGCAAGCTGCTGCACGATATGGAAGGAGCACTGCGGCTGGCTCGGCACCGGCCCGGAACACTGGTCCGCCACGCCGACTACATCCACCTGCTCACCGGCGGTGTGATGGCCAGTCTGTCCCTCCTGATCCGGGAGGCAGCGATCCGCGCCATCGTGAACGGGAGCTACGCGATCACGAAGAGGCTGCTGTCGCAGGTGGTGCTCGACGTCCAGGCCACGAACGCGGCCCGCGCCACCCGCAAGAAACGACCCGGCCGCTAACCCGTCGGCCTCCACATGCCCGCGGCGATGCACCGCCATCGGCCGCCTCGCCGCGGAGCTGCTCACGCGGTGGGCCCGATGCCCATCCCTTCTGACGAGGCGCATCCGCCCTCGGCCCCTGTCCTGCGCCCTGTCTTCCTTGCTGTCTGCCGCAAAGGAAATCCCGGTGGCATCTCCCCTGCCCGCTTATACACCCGCTCAACTCCCGCCTGTCGCACAGGAACTGACTGGTTCATGGATCCGCAGAATGACCGCCGGATACGGCCTGCCCGCCCAGGACTTACTACGGGGCGTCCTCGGCGGCTCCCATGACGTCGAGGTGACCGGAACTCCCGGTAGCGGACGGGAGTTGTTCCTCAACGCAGCTGCGAAGACGTTGCTGGTCCGCTTCACCGGCACCCCCCTCTCCCGGCTCACCGCTTTGTTGCCCGGTCTCTCCGCCACTCACGACCGGCTCGTGGACGACGCGACCCGTCGGGCCGCCTGGTACAGGCCACGTGAAGCGTGGGTGGGGGCGTGCCCTCCGTGTACCAAGCGGGCCTGGCTACCCGGACAGAGCGTGCTGGTGTACCCGCAGGCGGCCGCGCACGTGTGCCAACGCCACCGTCGCTGGCTTCTCGCGCATCCCATGAAGCCAGCGAGCATTCCGCTGGGGAACCTGCCTGAGGTCCTCACCGCCCACCGCCGCCATGCCGCTCTCGTGCGAGCCCGTCCGGATGCCGCAGACGTAGTCGCGCTCGCCGCGGCGGTGGTTTGGTCGTGGCAGGTACAGGGGTGGAGAGCCGAGACAGTCTGGCAGGACCGTGTGCGTCGGCTGGCCGCGGTCACGAAGTGCAGGCCGACGGCGGTGGTGGCGCACTCTCTGGTGTCCTATCCGGAGACGATCACCGTGGCCCGGCTGCTGGGCGCCGCGTGCTGGCAACAGCGACTGCGTGAGACGGCCGCAGCCGAAGGGACCGGGGCCGCCACGGAATTGCTGCTCCGGGAAATCGGCCGCCAGACCGCCAGACCGTGGCTCGCGGACTGGCTGATGGCCTGCACCCGAACCAAGTCCAGGACAGCCCTACTGACCGATCCACTCGATCAGTGGCTGTCCCGGCTCACCGCGTCGGCCGGCACCACAAGTGACAGCTTGTGGACGGTGTCCCAGACGGCAGCACGGCCCATCGAGTACGGCGACCGTGCCAGCTTCCTTACCGACAGCCGACCCCGCAGCGTCTGCGAAGAGGCCAAAACAGCCTTTCTGACCGGCGGTTGGGAACCGGTGCCCTCACCGCGGACCAGGCCGGCGCCCTCCCACTGATATCTCCCGGCGCCGTCGGCTCCTCGGCCGGTCGTCCCCGGACCGGGCCGCATCACGTCGGCGTCCACGCCCCTGCTCTACCTGCTTCCTCCCTCCAACAGAGAAGAGAGACACCATGTCATCGATCAGTCCGCAATACGCCAACCAGCTGCTGGCGGAACTCACCGAGGGTTGCCCTGTCCCCGCGGCACCCGCCTCGCTGTCCCGCTACGCCTTCCAGATCAGCAACTACGTCCTCATCGGAGACACCGCTGTCTACGGTTACAAGTACAAAGGCCGGTGGCGGCTGGACGACCGCGACATCCGCAAGGCCGCCGGACGGCTCGCTTCGCTCCCGTTCGATCCGGACGACCTGGTCGACGTCCGTCTCTCCTGCGCCGAGCATCACCGGACATGGCGCACGCAGATCCGGCGCTGGTTCGACGACATTTCCTACAGGGACCAAAGCGCCAACGGCTGCCGCTGTGAAGGACAGCAGCCGTGCGATCGTACCCACCCCAACCGTCATGGACTGGGGTGTGGAGCGACCCTCGAACAGGTCAAGGAACGCTACGGCCAGTGGCCCATCGCGTGCACTAGCCCCCTGCCGCTGCTGACATGGTCCGGCACCACCTGGATGGTCCCGCGCGCTTACGCCGCCCTCCTCGACCGGGCGGACCGGATCGCGGCCGAGTGCGTCGAACAGGCCGCGCAATGCAACCGCTGCAACGCAACTGGAGACGTCTGGAAGTGGCGCACGTCCGGCAACAGCGGCTACACCACCCTGTGCCCCCAGTGCGCGACCACCGTGGCACGCCCCTACAAAGATCATTTGCGCGGCAGGCAGTACACGTCACTGTCGAAGAACTCGCAGCCGGACGCGTTCTTGTGCCGGCTGTGCCCCAGCCCGCGGCAAGCCCTGTACTGGGATCACTGCCACGCGCACGGATTCGTCCGAGGGCCGGTGTGTGCCAGCTGCAACACCTACGAAGGCAGCGGTCACAGGTTCATCCACCGGCCGGGCGCGGTCCGCCACCTCCTGCTGTGCGACGGCTGCCACCGCGACAGGACGGTACCGCCACGCCACCAGTCCGACATCGTGCTGCGGACGGTCGCACTCACCCCTCACGGCCCGTGCGCGCAATCGCCCCATTCTGCGTGGGGCGCGGTGCAGGACGACGGATCGGTCCGTCTGCGAATGCGCTGCTGGCAGTGCCCGTTTACCCCGCAGTGGGAGCAGGTAGTGCCGACCGCCCAGGTCAGGCAGCTGGTACGGGAGTTCGTCGACAGGGCCCTGGACGCCGATGCCGTCGGCCAGGAACCCGCCTGACGTTGTGCCGCACCCGCCCGAGTGCCTCTCCTCGATGGTGCACCGGGCCGCGAGAGGCGCGCAGGCTGTCACCACGCTTCACCTTCGTGGTGTCGGCGCCTGCCCCCCCCAGCCGCTCGGTGCGAGTCCAACATCACGGCCTGTCGGAACGGTTACGCCCGATCTGGCTGGCCGCGGTCCTGCGGGTCGGTTCCTGCCTCCGTCGCCGTACGCATGGCCTGGATGTCTGTGGTGATGTCCGGTTGCCCGTACCGGTCGGTGAGAGTGGCCAGGGTGTCGATGAGGTGGTTCTTGGATTCGTCGGTGAGGCGCTCGGCGAACGTGTGCAGCAGGCGGGCCAGTGGCGCCCATTGGCCTTGCGGTGCGTAGGCGGCTGCGGTGTTCAGCAGTGCCTCGAGGCGGGGCAGCGTGTCGGTGTCGATGCTGTGGGGGGCGGTGGCGAACCAGTAGGACAGGGCCAGTGACGGGTCGCTCATCAGGGTGTCGCGCAGGATGCGGGCCTCGTCCAGGCGGCGGTCGTGTTCCAAGCGGCGCTGTTCCCGTTCGTGCTGGCGGCGCTGGTGGGTTTGCGCGGCGTGTATGGCGTCGGATTCGGCGGTGAGGTGAACGTGGCCCCAGGCGAGTCGGACTGGGAGGTGAGGGAGGTCGGTGGGCCGGCCGAGGAGTGTGTTGATGCGGGCGGTGGCCGGCACGACGTCGAGCGGAAGGTAGTCGGCGGTGATGTCGCGGGCGGTTGTCAGTGCGTGATCTGCGGCGGCCTCGGCGGGGTTGTGGTGTGGGTGGGGTGAGGGGAGGTCTTCCCATGCGCCGGTGAGGGTGAGGGTGAAGAAGTAGCCGGGTATGGCGGTGGGCGCCGGGCAGGTGAGGTCGAGTGTTCCTGCCCGTGGTGAGGGCCAGCCGCTGTTTTTACGCCGTGGCCGGTGCATGGTGCGGGCGTGGGGGTGCTGTGGGGTCGGCTTCCCTCAGGGCCAGGACGAGTGCGTCGCGCAGACGTGTGCGTGCGGTGGGCTCGCCTCCGGCTCGGGCCGGTTCCCATCCGTAGGCCGCGTGGGTGAGGACGAGGTAGCGGGGTGCGAGGTAGGTGCGGTCGGTGTCGGAGCAGAAGACGGCTTCGGTGAAGGTCTTGATGACGGCAGACCGAAGGTGTGGGTGGGTCAGGGCGGTGTCGAGCCAGGTGTCGAAGGCGCTCTGTAGGTGAGTGTTGGCCTCGTCATCCAGGGCGCAGCGCCAGCCGGGCAGAGCCCAGGCATCGGGTTCGCTGTCGCCTCCGGCCAGCAGGAGGGGGATGCCGTTGGGGGTGGTCCGGTCGGCGAGGTGCAGGAATGCCCGGCGGGCGGCTGCGGTGTAGTGGTGCTGGGCGGTGGTGAACCAGGAGGTGAGGGTGGATCGGATCGTGCCCTGCAGGACTGGTTGGTCCCACAGGGCGGTCAGGGCGTCCCCGACGGCGTCCGCGACGTCGGCGTTGGTGGTGTTGACGGCGAGTTCCGACAACCGTTTGAGGGCGATCTGCGGGTAGGCCGGGCCAAGTTGGGCCAGGGCGCCGGCAAGGGCCTGTTTGAGGACGATGGGGGTGTTCCGGCGATGGGTGAGCTCATCTGTGTCGGGGGCCTTGGCCCAGGCGAGGTATTGGTCGCGGGCGCGTTTGCCTGCTGTGGGGTCGACGGCCGCCGCGACCAGGAGGTCCTGGGCGTGGCCGTGCAGGTGGCTGTTTTTGGCCCAGTGGGCGGCGATCGCGCGCAGGACAGTGAAGCTCTGTTTGGTCAGGGTGTAGCGGGTGGCCCACTGGGTGACGCGCTCGGCTAGGGGGACGCCGAGGTCGGGGGGCAGTGAGGCGGCTTGTTCGGCGGTCCAGCGAGTGAAGGCTGCGACATGGTGGGGGCGGTCGACCCAGAAATAGTCGACGACGGCCTCAGCGTAGCCGGGTTTACGGAAACGGATGCAGTCGTCGGCTCCGAGTTCCGCACCGATCGCGTCGGTGAGCGCGATGATGCCGGGGCCTTGCTGTCCCCGGGTGGGCGGCGGTGTGTCGTTGAGTGCCTCACCGAGGGTGGACTGGGCTTCGTAGACGGTTTCGGCGGGTGCCCCGTCGAGTGTGGCGGCGGCAAGCAGGTAGTTGCGGTGGGCGCTGTCGGTGTTGGTCGTGTGCCAGGTGCGCAGGGTGCGGCGCCAGTTGTTATGGGCGGACTGCACGACGGCTTCGACGAGCTCGCCGACGGCTTTGGGTTCGCTGGTGGTGGCGTTGAGTTCGACGGCCGCGATGATGACGCGGGCCCACCGTGCGGCTTCGGCCGGTGTGGCCTGGTCGTCCAGTTGCTCGGTGACTGCGCCTGCGGCAAGCCACGTGTCCAGCTCGCCGACAGGGGGTTGGCGTCGTTCCAGGTGCGTGCGCAGCACCTGGAGGGCGGCCGGAGGCGACAGGCGGTGGCCGAGTTCGGTGGCTTCGGCCGCAACGGGCGTCCACGTGTCGCTGTGGGTGACGACAATGACGAAGGAGCCCATCGTGCGCAGGTGCTCTGTCACTTCGCGCAGGTGGAGTCCGAACCCTGGGCGCAGGGTCTCGTCCTTGTCTCTCAGGTCCAGGATCCAACCGGTGTCCTCGTCTTTGAGTCCTTCGAGGTCCACCCCTTCTCCAGGTTCGCGGCGGACCTGCCGGACGGCCTTAACGCCTTGGTGTACGAGTGTGTGCAGGGCGGTGGTGTAGCGGCCGGTGCCGGCACCCGCATGGATGACGGCAACCCTGTAGGAGTCGAGGATGGCATCGACGGCCTTGGTCGTCTCCGCGTCGGGCAGATAGGGGTGAAGGCGGTCCTCGATCCAGTCCGGGGGCAGAGGCGTTCCCCGCAGCCGTTGGATTTCGCTTATGTTCTGGTTTGCGACGACAGTCCCGTAGTTGTACGAGACGTTTTGCACGGTGCCCGTATCGCTCGCGTGGGCACCGGTGTCCGTGCCGGTCACGCTGCCGTTTGCTGGGGCGGTACGGGGAGCAGGAGCACCGCTGGGTGGGGTTGGCGCGGGCGTCTCTTGGACCGCTGAAGTGTCATCCCGGTCGTCCGTCTCGACAGGTGCTTGCGGCGCCGCCGCGTCGGCGGGTGCCTGGGGATTTGACTGGCCTCGGCTGTCAGGCCAGGTGTGCCCTTCGCGGGCCGGAGACGGTCCGGTGGCTGTCTTGAGCAGAGAAACGTCTGCGGACGGCAGGGGTGTCGGCGGTTCGGCCGGTTCGATCGGTGGCAATGATCAGCCCTTCGAGACGGTCAGCGGGTGCTGCGGCACGGCCGCGTACACAGGTGTCTGAATGGTGCCGTGCTACTGCCTGGTGTTCCGCTGGCCCCTCATGCCGATGAGCTTCCCGCCTGCATCGACCGTCTGCACGTCTTGGATGACACGGGAGTTCCCGGCGATCTTGTCGCTGTCGATGCCCGTGGCCTCTCCGGACAGCGTCGTGACTCGCTGGTGGACGAACGGGCCGGAGGCGGGCCGGTCCTCTCCCTCGAAGGTCAGGTGCTGGCCGTAGATGGCTTCCAGGGCGCCGCGGGCCCGGGCCAGATTCCGCACGAGCCGCTGATCGGAGATGTCGACGGGGACGGTGCCGTGCGCGTAGTCGGCAAGGGTCTCCTGCAGCAGTTCGAGTTCGCCTCGTCGGATCTGCAGAACGTCCCTGGCGGGCTGCAGCGGCAGTTGCAGCGTTCCGACCAGGCTGCCGGGAAGGGCGACGTTCTCCTCGGGTTCGGCTGCGCGGGAATCGAGCAGTCGTTCCAGGCGCTGGAAGATGAAGGTCAACGTAGCGGGCAGAGCGGAACTGATCACAGCGATGTCGGTCGGGTCCGGCATGTTTCACTCCCCCGTTGCCAGGATGAAGGACCGTCTGATTCTTTCCGGCGCCACCCACACGCGAAGCGCTTTCAGGAAAGATGACAAAAATCTCTCCCCTCCCCCGGCTTTCCAGTTATTCGGCTGGATTTTGACGGTGGCCGATTCGGCCATCTGTCCGGTCAGCGAGGGTCTTTCTCATGGTGTTCACGAGCGGCCAGGGGTGCGTGTCCGTGCTGCTGGTAGGGAGATTCGTCGGGAAACCGCTCGACTCGGGCCTGCCTCCAGGCCACGTCGAACGATGTCGCGCGGCGGCTTCCAGCAGACCGCCGGAAAGCCCGCCAGCTCGTCACAGGGTCGAGAATGCAGCGCAGCAGAGTAAGTCGCATGACCTCAGCGTCCATACACCTGGGGCAACAGACGGAACTTTCTATGCCGCCGCAAAGGAAACCACTTTGAGGTAGGCGTTTTGCGCCAGGGATCATTGGGTTCCGAGTGAATTTCGAGTCTGATGTTGCTGATGTGATTCATGGGGTTTCGCAGGTCGAAGCGGCTACCGCGTGTCTCGGCCACGGGAACCGGGTGAGGGCTGTCCATCCTCGCGGGGCCCAGCGGCGCATGCCGACCCGCAGACCGCACGCCAGGCTTACCCGGCGGGCGGGGCGGGAGGAAGGGTTAGCCGGTACGCACAGGTGAGGGATGGGTGGTCGGTGGCCGGGGCCACGGGTTGGCTTTGTCCATCAGGGCGGTGATGCCTGTGATGTCGCTGCCCCCGACACCGTGCCCGCACCGCCGCACCCGAACCGACCTGCGCCTGGCGGCTCTCGTGGATGCATGTAAGGGCCGACCTGATGCCCGATTGACGCTGGTCCCCAAGCAGGCGCTCAGGGCAATGGCGGCAGCGGGTTTCCCTCCATGATGGCCTGCGTCCGGCGCGCGTCGACGAAGACCTGCCAGTGATAGTGGTCGGCGAACAGGCGGTTGAGGTGCAGTTGGCATTCCTTCATCACCAATGGCCAGCCGCGGGGGTTGCGTTGGACGTGCAGGGACTGCGGCACGCGGAACCACCACGTGTAACAGGGGTCATCGTCGCTGCCGCAGACTCCATCGTCCCGGCAGCCTTCATAGATGCATCCCAGTCGTTCGGCGAAGTCGACCATCACCTCCCTACTGTTCTTGGCCAGCAGGAACGGCTCGCCTGCCGAATGGTAGGGCTCGCTGATGCGTCGTTCGGGATCATCTACCTCGATCTGCCAGACAACCCACTCGTACACGGACCAGCGATCCGGGTCGGCGGTGTTGCTTCGTGGTGAGGCCACGTGCCACCTCTCGTTCTTTCCGCTCACGTTGTGCACTGCGGACACGAGATACAACGACGGTCCGGGCAGCGTGATACGTGCGGAGGTTGAGCGTTTCCCTCTCCGAAGCACCCGGCAATCACGGTGTATATGCAGATAGGGGCAAATAGAGTGAAAGGTAGTGAATGGGAGCGGTAATGCCGCCCTTGTCGGGCACGATGGTCCGCCTCTGGGTGTCAGGCCGTCCCTGGCCGGTCGGGAAGCCGGAGCCCATCAACGACCGGTTTTCGGCCGCGCTACGGCGTCACGCGCGGCGGGCTGACGATCGCCTTCCAGACGAACCGGTTCAGGCCTTCTGCGCAGCGTTCCCCGGGGGCTACCAGGCAGCTTCGTGGGGCTTCTTCAAGGTCTGCGGTGTTCGCTTCTGGTGCTGGTCCGATGCGCTGTGTCGACCTGACCTGCTCACTGAATAGGGCATCGTTCTCACCGCGCAGCGTCCAGATCGCTCCTTCCACTCGGACGGGCCCACTTCGGCTTGCCGTCATGGTCGTCGTCGCCACGTCGGAGAAGCCCAAGAGAGAGGCTGCCGGGTGCGGTTCGGCCAGCCGTACCCGGCAGTGTCGTCAGTCGAGCCAGTCCGGGGGGATGAGAGCGTTGCGGTTGCCGTCACCGTCGGGGCGCCAGTTGCCGATCACGGCGTCTTGGAACCACGCTTCTGCCAGGTTGGCGTGGTCGCAGACGATGATCTGCAGGGCCCCCTGGTTGAGCTGTACCACGTCGTTAAGGAGCTGGAAGTAGGCGGTGACGGTGGTCCAGTCGGCGTCCTGGATGGTTGCGGCGTCTCGGGGCTTTTCCGGGAAGAACGCCTGGGTGGGCTGGTCGAGCATGAGGAAGCCGGGGACCGGCCGGTTGTTGCGTCGCAGGTAGGTGTGGAGGGCGAGGTGGGCGACGAGGTGGAAGCCGATGTGGTTCTTGGCGCTGCCGATCCGTGTCAGTGGCAGGCGTCCTGCGGGTCGTCTCAGGACGACGTTGAGCAGTTTGAGGCTGATCCCTACCTCGGTGGCGTCTGCTGCTCCTCCGAGGTTGAGGCGCTTTGCCCAGGCCGTCATGCCGACGGCGATGTCGGCGAGCCGTCGCTCGGTCTCGGCGGTGACGTCGTCCTCGTCGACGAGCTGTTCCAGTGCGGCGGTGTGTTCCTGGGTCAGGGCCAGGTCGTTGCGCAGTCGGGTGAGGTCACTGTCAGTTCCGGTTCGGGTGAGTGCTTCGGCGATCCTGCCCTGGATGTGTGCGACGCGCAGGTTCTGCTCCTGCAGGTTGCGCAGGCGTTCGTCGCTCGCCAGTAGTTCTCTGAGCTGGGCGCCGTTCAGTCTCAGGCGTTCGGTGATGCGGCCGCGCTCGATCCGCAGGGCGTTTCTGTGCTCTTCGCGGACGGGCTGGAGGGTTTGTGCCTGGGCGAGTTCCTGCGCGAGGTGGTCGGTGAGCTCGGAGATGTCCCGTGCAGAAGGGTCTGGGTGTTCCAGGGGCTGGGCGCACATTGGGCATACGAGGGTGTCGTGCTGGCGCTCGGGGCCGAGGAGGTCGAGGGTTTTGAGGCGGTCGAGCTGGAGGTGGAGCTCGCCCGTGAAGGCGCGGCCCTGCTGTTGCCAGCGGTCGACTGCGGCCAGGGCCTCGTCGAATTCTTGCAGTTGTTCACGCAGGAGACGGCGTTCCTCGTTGAGTTCTTGGCGCCGGTCGCGGAGGTCCAGCGGTGCTGCGGTTTCGGGTGCGGCGGCCAGTGCCTGGTGCAGGAGGTCGAGGACTTGGGCGGTGTCAGGGGCTGTGGGCACGTCGGTGAGGAGGCCTTCGCTCTCCGCCAGGCGGACGAGAGCCAGGCCGTTGGCGTCCATGGCCTGCTGATGGCGCAGGGCGTCGTCGAGTTTGCGCTGGGCCGCGCGTTGGGCGCGCTGGGCTTCACCGAGGCGGTGGCGGCGCAGAGCCTGTTCGGGGCCGGCGGCACCGAGGAAGTACGGCAGAGTGTCTTTGAGAGTCTGGGCCATGCCGGACTCGGTCTGGCGGTGGAACAGCGCTGTCTGGTCGGCGATCTCGTTCTGGTTCTGGAAGCAGAGCAGGGCCGCTTGGGCGATGGAGACGTCGAAGGGTTTGCGTCCTGCCCCGGTGGGGGGCTGGAAGTGGAAGTCTTCGATGCCGATGCGGGCGCTGAGTTCGCTGCGCAGGGCCGCGACGTTGGAGTTGTGGACGAGTTCGTGGGCCTGGGGGATGTCCAGGCTGGCGTCGCCGGTGCGGGTGAATGCGTGCAGGGTGGAGGCACCGGTCGGGCGGGGTCGGGCCAGAACCATGCGTGAGCGGTCGGCGAAGGAGACCAGGAGGGCATACCAGCCGACGGTCTGGTCGATCCGGTCGTCGGGCAGGTGGGGGGCCCGGCGTCCGAGGCAGTAGTCGACGATGCTGAGGACCTCGGACTTACCGGTCTCCGACTCTCCAGTGAGGATGTTGAGCGCCCCGGGGCGGAACCGCAGGACCCTGGGGGTTTTCCTGCCGTCTCGGTGGTAGAGGGCCAGGGCGAGCAGTTGCATGACGGTTCTGGGACTCCTTGCGGCGGGAGCGGGGTCAGGGACGGACGCCGAGAGTGGTGAAAGCTCGGGTGGGGTCGGTCACGGCGAGCCAGCGGCCGACGAGGGTCGCGGCCCGGACGCAGTCGGCGACTTCTTCTCCGGGGGCAGCGGATGCGGGTTGGGGGTTACGGGGGCAGATCAGTCCGGAGGAGGCGACGTCTATGGCGCGGTGGCGCATGGCGGTGCGCAGGCTGGTGCGTGTGTAGTCGGTTAGGGCGGCGGCGCGTTCGGCGAAGGCGGCTCGCAGGCGCGGGTGGTCGTGTGCCCAGGCCATCAGTGTGACGGTGGACTTGGCGGGCAGTGAGCCACGGGTGTCTTCGGGCAGCACGAGGGGCAGGATCAGGAAGGCGCTGGGCCAGGGCAGAGGCGTCTTCGTCTTCTTCACGGCGGCGTTGATGCCGCTGGCGAGGAGGTAGGCGCCGAAAGCCGGGTTGAACAGCGCCTGTGCCTCGGACGCGTGGTGGTGGGAGTCCGTCGTCACTGTTCCTGCGTTTCAAAGTGGCGCTTGCAGAGTTCGCTGTAGTCGGGGTGCCAGCCCACGGCCCGGTCCGCTTCGGCGGTGTCGGCCTGGTCGGACAGGCCGTGCATGCTTCCCTTGCCGATCCACGGGGCGGTGACGCTGCCCGGGTTGAGTGGCGTGTCCGCGGCTCTGTCCATGGTGTCGTCCAGGATGTCCTGGCCGACACTCTGGCGGTCCTCTTCGCTCATGTCGGCGCGGACGCGGCGGGTGCGGCGGCGGAAGGCGCTCTCCCATTCGTAGTGGAGCTCGCCTTCGTATTCCTCGAGTCTTTCCGGGGTGATCTTGAAGGTTCGCAGCCACTCGGAGCGCTGTGCCCGTGCGTAGTGGTAGTCCCGCAGGTGCATGGCGACTTCGTCGTCGGGCAGCCCGATCCAGCGCATCTGGGTGACGACCAGACGGTCCGCGTAGCCGGCGATCTCTGCCTGGGTGAGGTTGCTCAGCGTCTCCGTGATCGGGAGGCTCTTGCCGGCGTACCGGCCGAGGATCTCGTCCCGGCGGCACATGAGCTGCTCGGCCTTGACGGAGGGGAGCATGCGTTCTGGGTTCTTGCGTTCCAGCAGCTTGACAGCCATTCCGTACCACCACCCTTTGATGTCGTCGAGGGCGGCCTGAGCGTGCTCGCTTGGCGTGATCCCCAGTTCTTTGGCCAGACTAGAGTCGAGGTCTGACATCACGGGGGCGCCGTCGTTGATGGTGATGGCGCTGACGAGCTGATGGCGCTGAGCGGGTGTCAGTTTCATGAACAGCGCGCGGTCCTTCGCCGTGCCGTCGGGCCCGCCCTCGTCCTGGGCTACCTCCTCCATCCGGGCCCGCGCGGCGCTCACGTCTCTGTCGGCTCCGGGGCGCAGTTGGTGCAGGAACGTGTTCGCGGGGGCGATCTGGGTCGAGACCAGGCGCAGGAGAGGCATCGACGTGCCTGAGGGGTCGGAGAGGTTCTTCAGGGCGTCGATCCATGAGGCGAGGGAGCGCCAGAAGTCTTTGCCGGTCTCGCTCAATGGGCCTGCTGCTTCGCGGTGTTTGGACTGCAGGAGCTCCAGCGGTGTGTTGTCCTGCGGGTTCAGAAACTCGATGTCGTCGAGGAGTTCCATGCGCACTTCGATGGTGGCGTCCTGCCAGCTGTGCCGGGCGAGCTCCAGCAGGGCCAGTTCGCACTGGTAGAGGTACCCGGTCATCTGCCCTGCCGCCGAGTGCGACCCTGCTTGCGCCACGTTCCCCACTACTGCTTGTGCCTGCCGAGCAGCGTCCCGCCTCTGTGACTGGTCTACCGGGTGCAGGCGGCTTCTGGAACGCCGTTCTTTCTTCCCGGGATCAGTCGCGCCACTCCCCCTGCGGGACAAAATAGCACCCACCACACGTGCCTCTGCATTTTCCGGAGAAACCGCCGAGACGCTCCGCCGGACACCGGCGGTCAGGCGTGTAGGGGGCGTTGGCGTGGCTGGTCTGGAGCAGGGCCCAGCTGGCTGCAGCTCGTGACGTGCGCCGGGCCTGGCCCGTTGGGCTGGCACCGGCAGCTGTTTGCGGTCCCGGTCTCGAGCCAACCGCATGCCGGTGCTCTGGACATTGTCAGGCGTTCGGCAGGTCCTCGACAGCACTCGGCTCGTTGATCTTCCCGAAGGGGACGTGAACGCTGGGGGTGGTCCGCGATGTGCTGGCCAGATGGCCTTCCTGGTCGTCGAAGAAGATGTGCGGCTTGAGAACCTTCATGATCTCGCCCTTGTCGATGCCTCCAAGAAAAAATGCATCGTTGACGGTCACCCCCCATCGCTTCAGACTCATCACTGCCCGCTCGTGCGCGGGGGCGTTGCGTGCGGTGACGAGTGACACGTGGAGACGAATCCGGTAGCCGGCGCCCTTCTTCCGTTCCTCCTCCTCCTTTCGCTGGATACGGTTGATGCTGGCGAGAAAGTCCTTCAGGGGGCCCGCATCGTGCGGAACCGCGGCGTTCAGGACCTCGTGGGCGCGGAACCCCTCGAGGCCTCCCGTCTGGTACACCTGCTCCGACGCGTCGGTGGCAAGGACGCCGTCGAAGTCGAAGGAGATCCGCAGGTCGCGATCGCTCGTGTCATCCTCGTAGGACTCGCCCAATACGTGTCCTGCCGGCAGTCCCTGTGAAACGGCCTCGCGCACGTCGCTGTCGTTCGCTGACAAGAACAGCGACATGTTGAGGGCTGGCATGAATTTGTAGGGTGAGCGGCCTTGCATGAAGATGGCCCGGCTTATCGTCAGCCCATGGGCCTCTATCGACCGCATGACGCGTAGCCCGGTGTCGGGGTCGTTCCGAGACAGAACGATGACCTCGACCAGAGGGTCACCTTCCTCGCTCAGATCGTTCAGTGACAGCAGTCGGCGGATGAACGGGAACGCAACGCCGGGGCGGAGCGGGTCGGCGAGATGCTCTTCCTGGTAGGCGCGGTAGCTCTCCTCGCCCTGTTCCCGGAAGACGGCGTCCGACTCTGCGAGGTCGAACAGCGCGCTGGAGGCGATACCGATGACAAGCCGGTTCGCCAGTTCGTAGGCGGCCACAGCTCCCCCTTTATCAACCGTAGTTACGCACTCAATCATCACACCAGCCTCGTCGCCGGGCACGTCGCGCATGCCCGGGCAGGCCGGAAGCGCTGTTGGCCGGGATCTACCGAAGACGCAGCCAAGAGCCCGACCTCCATCCATCCCGGTGGAGGAGCTCCTCAGGTAGAGCCTCTTCGGCCCCAGCAGAGGGCCTCGCAGGTTGCGCTCACTCGACCTGGTGACACCGGCTGCGGCGTTACGCCGGTTCGGTGCAGACCATGACCGTGACGCACCTGCCCGACGGCCGGGCCCACGCCGCACGGCCGCCAGCGGCACGGCTACCCGTCTCCCCCTCAGCGCAGCAGTCCGGCGTCGTGGCCTCGTGCGCAGCCATGATGAGAGCAGCGGCGGTCACCAGTCGCTGGGCTGGGAGATGACGGTGGGGTTGGGTATTCCAGCGGGCTCAGGGGGCGGCAGTTTGCCCGTCCTTGTTGCACAGCGACGGCAGCACAGCAGTGGCAGGTCTTCGTATTCGTGATGGTCGAAGACTTCGCTGGGTTCGCAGTCAAGAAGCCTGCTGATCATGAATCTGGCGTCTTCGGGCGGGGCACCCAACTCCATGAGAACGGCGGTCAGCCACTTTCCTCCTCCGCGGATGCAGAGGAGCGTGTCGGTGGGATCTCTGCAGATGGTGCATGTTGGTTGCGGTTGCATGGTCAACCCCATGAGCGCTTGTACTTGTTGAGTATTTGATCTGCCTGACGTGTGCGCGTGGGCTTCCCTGGCCTGCGGTGATCGGCATGCAGCCCGGTTACGGTCCTGTGTGAATGTAGGAAGCCCACAGAGTGGGTACGCGTGGTGCCTTGTCTCTGGCTCGGCGTACGGCGCTGCTGAGTGCTCGCGCTGCGCCGACGGCTCCGGTCGCATCGTGTTCTGCAGCGGAATCAAGGGTCGTGTAGACGTCGCCAGTGAGGTCCATAGCGGTTCTGACGCCGATGGGCCAGAGCGTTCCGATGACGTGGGTGTAGCCGATGAGCTGGAACGCGGAAGCAATGTGGATGGCTTCGTCGGCGAGTGTGGGGTGTCCGTGCTGCGTGCTGCATGCGGACAGGAAGGCGAGCTCGACGTCGTCGATGTGGAGTCGGGACAGCTTGAGTACGGAGAGGTTTCCGTCGTGCAGGGCGAGGTGGCTCTCTGACGGGCTGTTGAGGTCGCTCCACCCATGGCAGGCGAAATGCGCCCAGGCATGTCCGGGTAGCGTGCTCAGGACCTGGTCGACCGTGGCCTGCGGGCCCACGAGAGGGTCGGTTGTGCCGGGGTATTGCCGGCTGAGGATCTCAACAGCCTCCCCGGCTTCCGGCAGGTCTGGCTGTCCTGGTGTGTGCGGCATGGCGACGACCAAGTGCGGCACGTTGGGGCCGATCGGCTGTTTCGCCCGCGCGCGATGCAAGGTCTGCAGTGTGGGGGTGTAGGAGGAGATCACGCGGTCCATGACGGTCGGTGGGACGCCCTCGTCCAGGCGGCTGTGGTGTCCGGCCGCGTGGAGCGGCAGGAAGTTGAGCGGCCCCGTGGGCGACCACCAGATCCGAGGCCACGGCTGCTCGGACGCAGGCGATGTGGTCAGGCCGAGGGCAGTGAGGACAGGCTCGGCGAGGACGTCCCAGAGCCAGCCGAGAACGCTCTCCACGCGTTCTTCTGCATCCGAGCGTTCCACGACGTCCGCTTGGGCGTCCTGGGCGACGTCGACGGCTCGCACGAAGTCTTCGACCTGCGTGGTGACGTCCTCCCTGGTGAGGGCCGGCAGTGGTACTTCGAGGATCCCGTCCGAAGTCAGGGCGATCGCGTCGGAGCGGTAGTCACTGACGTTGACGGTGATGACCGGGCCCGCTCGGGCGACAGTTCGCAGGTCGTCGAATCCATGGGGCAGCAGGAAGTGGTGCAGTTCGGGTTCGGGGCGACTGCGGATTTCCTCCATGAGGGAATCCCACCGCAGGGAGGTCCTGTAGCGTCGGTCCACTGCACCGTGCTCCTGGGCAGGCGAGTCTGACGTGGGCGGCGCACCGGCGTGCAGGTCAGACTCCAGTTCCCGGCGCAGGGTTTCGTACCGTGCCGCTAGCTCAGGTGCGTGCTTGCGGAGTTCGGTCACTTCGCTGCGGGTCTCAAGGACCTGCGAGATCAGTACCCCGCGTCCGCGCTCAAGCAGGTCCAGAGCCCGTTCCGGGTTGTGGTTCTGCAGGGCCGCTGCAGCGGCGTCGGACACAAGGCCGGGGAACCGGGAGAGTTGATGCTCCTGGTCGCTGCGCCAGAGGTGGCGTGCGGCGACACGGGGCAGCAAGCTCACTGCTGTGGAGAGTCCCTGGGCCGCCTCCTCCCAGTGGTTGCCCCTGGCATCCAGGTCCCCCCACGCACGGGCGGATGACAAGCGGATGTGAGGCGGCGCCGCACTTATGTGCGTTGCCTCCCGGAAGGCTGCTGTGGCCTGGTCGCTTGCGGTCGTGTCTCCCGGCAGGGCGTGCTGCTGCTGTGCGGACAGGGCGATGCCGAGGTTCGCCAGCAGCTTCGCGCGGTCCGGGTGGCTCGCCGGGGTTGCGTCGGCTGCCTGTCGCTCCAGCCGCACTGCTTCGGCGAGTGCGTGGGTGTCGCCGGTGCGCTGGTAGATCGTGCGGCGCGTGCTGCCGAGCTGGGACAGCACCATGGCCCGGTGGGGGCTTTGCTCCGGGGTCCGTGCAACGGCTTCGCTCAGCACGGTAGGTGCCTCCAGGAGAGGGGCCAGATCGCCGCTCTGTTCGTGCCACGCCATGAGCGCGCTGCCCAGGTTGACCAGAAGGCCCGGCTTGCGGGGGTCATCATCGTCGATGGCGCTGACGGCCGCCCGTCCTGCCGTGACCGCTTCCCTGATGGTCGCCTCGTGCGGCACACGCCGGTAGCGGACGACGAGGGCGTGGCCGAGGTTGGTCAGGAATCCTGGCCTCGCGGGGTCCCCGGGGTGCGCTGCTTGTCCGGCTTCCCTCAGCTTGTCGATTGCATCGTCCAGTGAGGCCAAGTCCCCCGTCGCGTCGTAGCGTACGCGCAGAGCGATACCCGCGGCGGACAGGGTGGCCGCGCGTCCCTGGTGTCCGGGCGGCGTTCGTTCGACCGCCTCCCGGTACAGCCCGATCGCCTCCTCCAAAACCGCCGGCCGGCCGGCGTCCTTGTAGGACACGAGCAGGGCGTTGGCGAGGCCTGCGAGGGACGACCAACGGTCCCGGTGACCGTCGGGGGTTGCCTCCAGTGCCTTCCGGCCAAGACCTATGGCCTCCTGCAGGGCCTCGGGGTCACCTACTCGCTCGTGCCGTGCTTGAAGTGCACTACTGAGAGCGAATCCGCGGCCGGGCCGGTCCTCGAGGGAGCTCTTCGCGGCAGCGCCACGGAGCAGGGTGATGGACTCGTCGAGGGCGTCCAGGTCGTCGACCCGTTCGTGCCAGGCGTGCAGAGCCTGACCGAGGCGGAATGCGTAGAGACCCCATGTGGTGTTGTCCGCGCCCGTCGCTGTGCCCGCTTCCAGGGACTGTCGGCCGGTGCTGACGGCTTCCGCAAGGACATCCAGATCCCCGGTGCAGATGTGCAGGTCCATCAGGCCGGTGCTCAGGGTGGACAGATAGCCGGCCAGGCGCGGGTCG
>NZ_JAIGQA010000007.1:0-97513 GCF_019733245.1 Streptomyces sp. WAC04114 | reverse complement strand
CGGTGCGGAACGTGCCGTGGGGCTGCTCGGGGGTGCCCTCCGAACGCGGGAAGAACTCGTACCACGAGCCGTACAGGGCCCGCTCCCGCTCCACCAGCAGCGGCAGCGGCTCACTGCTGGTGACCAGGTCCCGCAGCGGGTGCCGCTCCAGGACCGCGTCCACCTCCGGCGTCAGCGCCGCCGCGAACCTGTCGGCCGTGGGCAGCGAGTCGTCACGCAAGGCCTCCGCGGCGGCGAGCAGCACCTCGCGGCCGGCTTCCTTCGGCACGCCGGCCGCCGCCCGCTCGTGGAGTTCCGCGCCCTCCTCCAGCACCAGGCCCGGGTCGATGCCCGCCGGGATCTTTATCCCCGCCGTGTGACGCCAGGTGGCGACCGGGTCGCTCCAGGCCTCCACCCGGTACGACCAGCGGCCGACGGCGTTCGCGCTGACCTCGGCGCCCCACCGGTCGCTGCCGGGGGCGAGCTCGCGCATCGGCGTCCACGGGCCGGGACGGCCCTCGGGATCCTTCAGCACGACATTGGCGGCCACCGCGTCGTGCCCCTCCCGGAACACGGTGGCGGTGACCTCGAACGTCTCACCCACGACCGCCTTCGCCGGCCGGTTGCCGCTCTCCACGGCCGGGCGGACGTCCCGTACCGGGATGCGGCCGATGGCCCGGGTCCTACTCATGGTCCTCACCTCCACCGTGCTCGAAAGCCGGGCCGCGGGGCCCGGTTCAGGGGACAAGACGTGCGGGAAGGGTGCTACCTCCCCGCGGTGGATCTCCGCTCGGCGGCCGGGGATCTCCGCTCCGCCGCCGGCGGTCTGCGCCGGACCGCCGCGGCCGGACGTGGCCGTTCGACGGGTTCCTGAAGACAGGTGACGTGTTGCTCCTGCAGGCAGGTGATCTGCTGCTCCTCCAGGTACGCGACCTGGTTGGTGCGCAGGTACCGCTCGGCCGCGTCCGCCGCCTCCCGTGCGCAGCGCTTGCCCATCAGCACGCAGAGCGTGTAGCCGGAGTCCTCGAACGTGGTCCGCACCGTGCGGTCGTTCGGTGCCGCGAGCATCACGCGTTCCCAGGCCCGGTATCGCCGCAACTGCCGGGCGACCTCGGCTTTGGCGGGTAGCAGCATGGCGCCGATCACCTTTCGGGGCTCGAGGGGCACGGTCTCCCGACGGTCGGACGGCGACCGTGCGCACAGCGGCACGGATCCGTAACGGCGATCGAGTTCTTCACACATGGTGCATGCGTGGCGACGCAGCGTCTTGTTGGAACTTCAACCAGTGGCCCCTGCCCTGAGCCGTTCGGGCCACATCGGCCCGCTCACTTGTGCGCCGCACCGCCTCAACCGTGCGCTCGTGTTGCACGAACGGGCTAGCACCCTCAGGCTGATGGTGACTCAGAAGCGATAGGCGCTCACGTTCCGTGAATCGGGGAACGCCCGCAGACCGCGGGAGTGAGGAACTGAGCTTCGCGGTGAGGAGAGCCGACCGATGAAGACCGCAGTGCCCTGCTACTACCACCTCGACGTGGAAGTCAGCCCGGAACGGGTGGGACAGGTCAGCCGCATTCTGGCCGCTCACCTGAAGTTCTGGGACCTGGACAACCTGGTCCAGCCCGTCTGCGGCGGTGCCGAGATGCTGCTCAATGCCATCGACGAGCACGCCACGGACAAGCACACGTCGATCGAGATGTGGTGGAACCGGCAGCACCTGATCACCGCCATCGGGGACAACGACCGGGCCCTGCGCCCCGACCAGGAGCTGCGAGGCTGCCTGGAGCACCTCGCCGCGATGAGCGACGGTTGGGGCTGCTGCGCGACCGAGACCGGCAGCAAGGTCATCTGGTTCTCGCAGCGCGCCCGCGCCGGTGAACGCGTCCCGCTGGTGCCGACCGCCCCCGCGCCGCGGGAGAGCGAGGGTCTCGACGTGCCCCGCGAGGAGCGCGTCGCGCAGCTGGCCGGACCTGCCAGCACGCCGGGCGAGGTCCTGGAGGACGCCCGGTGACGCGCCGGCAGACTCGGAAAGGGGTGTCCGCCTGGAGCGGGCGCCCCTACCCGCTGGGTGCGGCCTACGACGGGGAGGGCACCAACTTCGCGCTCTTCAGCGAGGTCGCCGAACGCGTCGAGCTGGTCCTCGTGGACGACGACGGCACCCACACCCAGGTGCCGCTGAACGAGGTCGACGGCTTCGTGTGGCACGGCTACCTCCCCGGCGTCGGACCCGGCCAGCGCTACGGCTACCGCGTGCACGGGCCGTGGGCCCCGGCCGCGGGCCACCGCTGCAACCCGGCGAAACTGCTGCTCGACCCGTACGCCCGTGCGGTGGACGGGCAGATCGACAACCACCCCTCGCTCTACGAACGCAACCCCGACGGCCCCGATCCGGCCGACAGCGCCGGGCACACGATGCTCGGGGTCGTGACCGACCCGGCATTCGACTGGGGCGACGACACCCGGCCCTGCCGCCCCTATGCCGACACCGTGATCTACGAGGCGCACGTCAAGGGCATGAGCCGCACCCACCCCGAGGTGCCCGAAGAACTGCGGGGCACCTACGCGGGGCTGGCACACCCCGCGGTCGTCGACCACCTGACCTCCCTGGGCGTCACGGCCGTCGAACTCATGCCGGTCCACCAGTTCGTGCACGACGGGGTGCTGCACGACCGCGGCCTGGCGAACTACTGGGGCTACAACACCATCGGCTTCTTCGCCCCCCACAACGGCTACGCCGCCCACGGCACCCGCGGGGAACAGGTCGCCGAGTTCAAGCAGATGGTGAAGACCCTGCACGCGGCCGGGCTCGAAGTGATCCTCGACGTGGTCTACAACCACACCGCCGAGGGCAACCAGAGAGGCCCCACGCTGTCCTTCCGCGGCATCGACAACTCCTCGTACTACCGGCTGGTCGACGGCGACTGGGAGCACTACTACGACACCACCGGCACCGGCAACAGCCTGCTGATGCGGCACCCCTACGTCCTTCAGCTGATCATGGACTCGCTGCGGTACTGGGTGACCGAGATGCATGTCGACGGCTTCCGCTTCGACCTCGCGGCGACACTCGCCCGGCAGTTCCACGAGGTGGACCGGCTGTCGGCGTTCTTCGACCTCATCCAGCAGGACCCGGTGATCAGCCGCGTCAAACTGATCGCCGAGCCGTGGGACGTCGGCGAGGGCGGCTACCAGGTGGGCAACTTCCCGCCGCTGTGGTCGGAGTGGAACGGCATGTACCGCGACGCGGTCCGCGACTTCTGGCGCGGCGAGGACCACACCCTCGGCGAGCTCGCCTCCCGGCTCACGGGCTCCTCCGACCTGTACCAGCACAGCAGGCGCCGGCCCCGCGCCAGCGTCAACTTCGTCACCGCCCACGACGGCTTCACCCTGCGCGACCTCGTCTCGTACAACGACAAGCACAACGAGGACAACGGCGAGGGCAACCAGGACGGCGAGAGCACCAACCGCTCCTGGAACTGCGGCGTCGAGGGCATGACCCGCGACCCGGCCGTGCGGGAGCTGCGCACGCGCCAGCAGCGCAACTTCCTCGCCACGCTGCTGCTGTCCCAGGGCATCCCGATGCTCTCCCACGGCGACGAACTCGGGCGCACCCAGGGCGGCAACAACAACGCCTACTGCCAGGACAACGACATCTCCTGGATCGACTGGCGGCTCACCGAGGAGCAGCGCGACCTGCTGGAGTTCACCCGGTACCTCATCCGGCTGCGCAGGGGACACCCCGTACTGCGCCGGCGCCGCTTCTTCCTCGGCGAGACCCTGACCCGTGCGGACCAGCCGCTTCCCGACCTGGTGTGGCTGGCGCCGGACGCCCGCGAGATGACCGACGACGACTGGCAGCGCGGCGACGCGCACTCCGTCGGCGTCTTCCTCAACGGCGACGCCATCGCCGAACCCGACCCGTGGGGCCGCCCGGTCGTCGACGACTCGTTCCTGCTGCTGCTCAACAGCCACTGGGAGCCGGTCGACTTCCGCCTCCCGAAGGCCTCCTACGGCGAACGGTGGACGGCGCTCATCGACACGGCCGACCCGGAGGGCACACCCGACGAGGCGGAGCACAAGGCGGGGACGGGCCTCACCGTCGGCGCCCGCAGCCTGGTCCTGCTGTCCCGGCCGTCACGGGTGGGGCGCGAGACGGAGTGAGGGGAGCGAGCCGGGTCGGTGCTCGTGGAGCGGCCCGGGTCAGTGCTCGCGGCGCGCGGTCACCGTGAACTGCGCGCCGTCGTGGTCCCGCAGCACCGCCTCGTCGCCGCCCTTGGACAGGACGCTGCCGCCGTGGAGCTCTGCCGCGCGGGCGCAGGCCTCCACGTCGTCGACGGCGAAGTGGACCTGCCAGTGCGGCCGGATCGCGGGGTCGGGGGCCGCTTCCAGGGCGCCGGACTCAATCCGGGCCACCACGTCCCCGCGGCTGCGCAGCACGACCTCGCCGCCCTCGTAGTGGACCTCGCAGCAGCCGGGCCGCTGTGTCGCCCATTCGAGGATCTCCCCGTAGAAGATCGCCGCGTCGAACGCGTCACGGGTGTGGAGCGTGATGAAGGCCGGCTGGGCGTTGCGCCAGGTCTCCCAGTCGGTGAAGAGGTCGCCTTCCCAGATGCCGAACGTCGCCCCGTCCCGGTCGGCCAGCAGCGCCGCCCGTCCCGGCGGCAGGGAGATCGGCCCGACCGCGACCGTGCCCATGCGCTCCTGCACCCGCGCGACCGCCTCGTCCGCGCTGCGCACCGCGAAGTACGGCGTCCATGCCACGGCCATCTGCCACATGTCCGCCACCCCCGCGATCCCAGCCACCGGCGAGCCGTCGACCAGCGCGATCCGGAACCGGTCGCCGAGCTTGGCCGGACGCCACTGCCAGCCCAGCACGGCGCCGTAGAACTCCTCGGTCGCCTTGACGTCCCGGCTTGTCAGGCTCACCCAGCAGGGCGCGCCGAACACGGATTGTGATGAGACGACGTCCTTCGTGCCGGAGGAAGTGGGCGTGTCGTGGTTCATGGCAGTCGCGTCCTGATCTCGTCGGCCTGGCAGCCACCGGAGGGTTGACACCAGTGTCCAACCGGAACCGCTGTGGGCGCCTGCCGAGTACCCCGGCGGGGGCGCCGAAACGGCGTCCGGCCTGGCCCGCCCCGGTGGCACCGGGCGGGCCGAGTGAGGACGATGGAGGGGTCGGACACTGCGTCAAGGTACTCAAGCACCCGCTGGGATCTCGGGCGCAGCGGCGCACCGGATTCGGAGGTGACCATGCCCACGGACGGCGGCTCGAATCGGATCCTCGCGCTGCGGGAGGAGGTCCAGCAGCTGAAGGAGGCGGTCGCCTCCCATGCCGTCGTGGACCAGGCGATCGGCATGGTCGTCGCGTTCGGCCGGATCTCCCCCGACCAGGGGTGGGCCGTGCTGAAGGAGGTCTCCCAGCACACCAACATCAAGCTGCGCAACGTCGCGGAATTGATCCTCGTCTGGGGGCGCACAGGCGTGATGCCCGAGGAGATCCGGGCCGCCCTGGAAGACGCCCTCGACCGCGCCGGACCGACACAGATCCCGGGCTCGCCGCCGGAGGTGTGATCCCCGGCGGCGCCCGCGTCACCGGGCCTCGGCCAGCAGTTCCTCACGCAGATGGGCGAAGCAGCTGCTCAGCAACCGGGAGACGTGCATCTGCGAGATGCCGAGCTGCTCCGCGATGCGGCTCTGTGTCATGCCCTTGAAGAACCGCAGATACAGAATGATCCGCTCACGCTCGGGCAGTGCCTCGAGACACGGCCTGACGGCGACACGGTTGACGACGGTGTCGAAGGCCGGGTCGGGCCCGCCGATCGCGTCCCCGAGGGCGTACCCGTCGGTCCCGGGCATCTCCGCCTCCAGCGACAGCGCGGAGAAGCATTCCAGGGCCTCCATGCCGGAGCGCACCTCGCCCTCGGTGAGCTGGGCGTACTCGGCGATCTCGGCGACGGTGGGGGAGCGCCCCGGGGTGGTCTGCGACAGCTCCTTGGAGGCGTGCCGGACCCGGTTGCGCAGGTCCTGGACCCGGCGGGGCACGTGCAGTGTCCACATGTGGTCGCGGAAGTGCCGCTTGATCTCGCCGGTGACCGTCGGTACCGCGTACGCCTCGAAGGCGTTGCCGCGGGCCGGGTCGTAGTGGTCGACCGCCTTCACCAGGCCGAGAGCCGCCACCTGGTACAGGTCCTCGAGGGCCTCGCCACGGCCCCGGAAGCGGACGGCGATCCGCTCGGCCATGGGGAGCCAGGCCTCGACCAGCTCGTCCCGCAGAGCCTTGCGTTCGGGCCCGTCGGACAGCCGCGCGAGGCGCGCGAACGCCGCGGCGGTGTCGGGGGCGTCGTCGTGGGGATGCGTTCGGGTGCTGCCGGCGATACGCATGGTGCGTACCTCCCTGAGCAGGTGCTGAGTATGGACAGACACCGTGGGAAACGCGGCCTCGGACCTCTCGGAACAGCACCAGGGGTCCGGGCGGCCGGTTCCCCACGCACGTGCCTCCTGTCCGAAGCACTAGTAATTCAGACAATACGGCATTTAGGGGATGTGGGCGCTCTCGCGGTCGCGTCGATTTCGAGGGCGTGCCTCGACCTCGCCCGACCTCACCTTGGGCCGAATGGCTCTGTCGTTTGATCTTCACTCGTGGAAGTGATGTGCGGCACGCCGGTGCAAGCGCTTTCTCCGACGGTTTCCGGATAACTGCTGGGCACGGCTTGATCACCGATCAAAAAGGATGAACTGCCTGGCCACAGCGCATTCTGCTCATTTGACAGTGCGCTGAGACCACAGATAGGAAGCAGCTTCCAGAGGTCGAGAGGGTGCAGCGTGTACGAGCCGAACGTGGTCGGGGACTGGCAGGAGTACGACGAGCATGCCGGTCTGCGCGTCCGCGTCCACCGTCTGGAACTGGCCGAGCCGCCCCGCGGCCGGGACGACGCCGCCGGCGGACTGACGTACTTCTGCCTCCGGGTGACGGTCGAGAACCGCGGCAACCGCCATCTCGGCGTCCACCTCGAGGACGGCCAGATCGACATCCGGCTCGGCCCGGACGGGGAGAGCGCCTTCATCGACTGGCGCAACTCGCAGTTCATCGAGGGCTTCGACGTCTATCCGCTGCGCCGGGCCACCGCCGTGCTGTACGCGGCGGGTGCCGAGGCCTCGTTGAGCCTCGTGGACGTCCAGGTGCAGCTGCGCGTCGAGGAGGAGTGGACCGAGCGCCGGCTGTGGGCGGGCGGCATCGGGGCGCACGAGGGAGCCGCCGGCGGCCAGCAGGGCGCGGTGCGCGACAGCCTGGCGCACCAGGTGAGCGTCTTCCTGCGGGATCAGGCGGAGGAAGGCACCGCCTGATCCGGCGTCAGGGCGTCGTGGAGGTCAGTGCGGGATGCCGTCGATGATCTCGCGGGCGCCCTGACGCAGCAGGGCCACGGCGACCGAGGTGCCGAGCGTGGCCGGGTCGAGGCGGCCCGCCCACTCGTGGGCGTTGAGGCGCGTCTTGCCGTCCGGCGTGAACACACAGGCCCGCAGGGACAGTTCGCCGCTGCGGTCCACCTGCGCGAACCCGGCGATGGGGCTGTTGCAGTGCCCCTGGAGCACATGCAGGAACATGCGCTCGGCGGTGGTCTCCCGGTAGGTGTCCGGGTCGCCGAGACCGCTGACCGCGTCGATCAGCGCGGTGTCGTCCTCGCGGCACTGCAGCGCCAGCACGCCCGCGCCGATGGGCGGCATCATCGTCTCGGTGGAGAGGATCTCGCTGATCACGTCCTCGCGGCCGATGCGCTCCAATCCGGACACCGCGAGCAGCAGGGCGTCCGCCTCTCCGGCGGCCAGCTTCGCCAGACGCCGGTTGGCGTTGCCGCGGAACGGCACGCACTCCAGGTGCGGATGCGTGGCGGCCAGCTGGGCGACGCGGCGCACCGAGGAGGTGCCGATGCGCGTCCCGGCCGGCAGCTCGTCCAGGGTGAGCCCGGCCGGGTGGATCAGGGCGTCACGGATGTCGTCCCGCTTGAGGAACGCGGCGAACACCGTCCCCGCCGGGAGCGGCCGGTCGGCGGGCACGTCCTTCACGCAGTGCACGGCGAGGTCGGCCTCGCCGGCCAGCAGCGCCGCGTCGACCTCCTTGGTGAACGCGCCCTTGCCCTCGACCTGGGAGAGATCGCCCATCCACTTGTCGCCGGTGGTCTTCACCGGTACGACCTCGGTGCGCACTCCGGGGTGGGCGGCGGCCAATTCGGCCCGGACGCGCTCCACCTGGGCGAGGGCCATGGGGGAGTCGCGGGAGACGATACGAATCAGTTCGGGGACGGACATGCGGCCACGATAGACCCTTCTGCGGGGCCGTTCGTGCCGTACCTCCTCCGACTGCCGGGTATCGGGCGTCAGTTCGGAGCGAGTGGATCACGCGGCGCGCACCCGGTCCGGCCGGAGGCGCGGACCGGGTCCACAGGCGTCAGGCGTACGGATCGAAGGGAATGCCGGAGGGCTTCGCCGACGCCAGGTGGTTGGCGAAGTTGGCGTCCTTCAGGCCGAAGTTGGCGCTGCCGAAGTTGTGGGACGAGAGCTTGTCACGCACCCCGGCCGGGTAGCCGTTCCAGCCGACCAGCGCCGGGTACTGCCAGGTGCGCTTGTGATTCTCCGGCGGCTCGTCATTGGAATTGGCCGCGCGGAAGCAGTGCGTGCTGATGCCGTCCTTGTGATATACGATCTTCGCGTGCGTGCCGTCGAAGCGGATCGCGGACGCCGCGTGCACGGTGAACGAGCCGTGGTTGGACGTCGACACGTACTTGACCTGGTCGTCCTGCACGAACACCGCGACGTGCTCGAAGTCGTGCCGGTGGCCGCCGATGCTGCTCCCGGCCAGGGCCTGGTCCTTCTCGAAGTAGAGCGCGTACAGGATGGCGCACCAGCCGTTGTTGCACTTGGAGCGGGCGTAGCCGTTGGTGTTGTCGAGGTCCGAGGCGTCCCGGCAGTTGCCGTTCAGGGCGCCGGTCGGCTTGAGCCCGCCGTTCACGGTGCCGTCCGGGCCGATCGCGGGCGTGGAGTAGCAGCCGTCGGTGTCGTAGTCGTAGGCGGGCTGGTATGTCTGCTCCAGCGTGTCCGCGTTGGCGGGCAGCGCCGAGGGCGGTGCCGCGTAGGCCGTGGCGGGGACCGCGAGGACCAGGGCGGCGGCGCCGGCCGCTCCGGTGAGCCATCTCCTGCGGTGGTGGGCGAACGTGCGTGACGACACTGCGTCCTCCTTGGTCCGGGCGCAGCCCAACGGCTGTGGGGGAAAGGGAGGTTCAGCTTCCAGGCTGAACGCGTCCATGCCAAGAGGGGCGGAAGGTCTCAACGGTGAATCGCAGCCCAACAGTTGGCCGTCGGCCGCCGTTTCAAACCAGGTCGTCCGGGATGTCCGCCGCCGCCTCCTCGGGTGCGAGGTCGGGCCGGAGCCGCAGCCAGGACGGCTGCCTGAGCAGTCCCTCCCGGGTGCGGGTGCTGTAGCGGACCTCGCCGACCAGGCGGGGCAGGACCCAGTGCGCCCCAGGGGCGCGCGGGGCGGGGTCGAAGGGGCAGACGTCGGTCGCGGCGGCCCGCAGCAGCCCGGCGAGTTCCGTGCGTTCGGCCTCGCTCCAGCCGGTGCCCACGCTGCCGACGTAGCGCAGTCGTCCGGCGGCGCGCTGGCCGACCAGTACCGCGCCGGGCAGGCCGGTGAGCCGCCCCTTGCCGGGCTGCCAGCCGCCGACCAGGACGTCCTCGGTGCGCATGTTGCGGATCTTGATCCAGGCCCGGGAGCGGACGCCCGGTTCGTACACCGAGTCCAGCCGCTTGCAGACCAGACCCTCCAGGCCGTGCTCCCGGGTGGCGCGCAGGGCTTCGGCGCCGTGTCCGACGAGGGCGCGTGGCGTCGACCAGGACGGGCCGGCGAGCCCGAGGTCCTCCAGTGCCGCGCGGCGTCGTACGTAGGGGAGCCCGAGGAGGGAGTGGCCCTCCAGGTGCATGAGGTCGAACAGCACCAGATGGACCGGGACCGCCGCGGCCCGCCGGGCGGCCTTCGCTGGTGCGTGCGCCAGGCCCATCCGGGACTGGAGCAGCTGGAAGCTGGCGCGGCCCTGGTCGTCGAGGGCCATGATCTCGCCGTCCAGTACGGCGGGTGCGGTGCCGAGCGCGGTGCCCAGCGGGCGGAGTTCGGGGTAGGCGGCCGTGATGTCGTCCCCGGAGCGGGCGCGCAGCAGGACGCTGCCGTCCCCGGGCAGATAGACCACCACGCGCTGGCCGTCCTGCTTGGTCTCGTAGGCCCAGCGCGTGTCCTGCGCGGCGGGCGGCAGGGTGCCGGACGTGGCGAGCATGGGCGGGATCAGCGGCAGGTCCACGGGTGAGGTGTCGACGAGCCGGCCGGCGCTCACGCGTGTTTGCGGCCTGTTTCCCCTGAACGGCGCCCCGCATCCAACTTGGTTGAGTTACGCAACGAGAGGGTAGTCTGGTGCTCATGTCCACACCACCGGTTCCCGACGGCCCGTCCCCGGAAGTGGTCGAGATCGAGCGCGCGCTCACCCGCATCACCTACCTGAGCACGCGCGCCCGTCAGCACGAGCGGCTGATGGCCCTGGCGGGGGTGCCGCTCGACCGGGCCGCCGTCGCGCTGCTCCGTCAGATCGCCGACTCCGAGCCGCTGCGGCCCGGGGAGCTCGCCGTCCGGCTGGGCGTGGAGGCCTCGCACGTCACGCGCACGGTGCAGCAGTTGCAGAAGTCCGGGTACGTCACCCGCGTCCCCGACCCGGACGACCGCCGTGCCCAGCGCATCGAGCTCACCGACGCCGGGGGCGAGGCCATCGCCAAGGTCCGCGACGCCGGGGTCCGCGGTATGCAGATGGCCCTCTCGGACTGGTCGCCCGAGGAACTGCGCCACCTCGCGACACTCTTCCACCGCATGGTCGACGACTTCCTCGCCCACTCCGTCGACGAGGAGGGCGAACCCCGGTCGGCCCGGGCCGAGACGGTGTGAACCACGCCGACAGGCCGTTCCTGAGCCCCCGTCACCCCTTCACCGCGCCACCGGCTCCTGCGGACCCGCCCGCTCGGCCACCGCCGCCACCGGTGGCACCGGCTCGCGCAGGCCGCACAGCAGCAGTCGGCCCAGCGCGGGCAGTGCGACGAGGGGCAGCAGGGCCGTGCGGAGGGACGTCGCGTCGGCCAGGGCGCCGAGCGCGGGGGCCGCGAGGCCGCCGACGCTCACCGTCAGGCCCAGCGTGACCCCGCTCGCGGTGCCCACGCGCCGGGGCAGGAAGTCCTGGCCCAGCGTGATGTGCAGCGAGAACGGCACATACAGGCCCGCCGACGTCAGAGCCACGAACACGTACACCGGCGGCCCCGGCACCAGGACCAGCCCGGCCACGGCCAGGACCGTCAGGGCGTACGACCGGCGCACCACCGTCGTCCGCCCGTACCGCTCCGCCAGCCGGCCCCCCGCCAGCGTGCCGGCCGCGCCACCGGCGTAGAGCACGAACAGGGCCGCCGTACCGGCCCCCTCCCCGCCACCGGTGCGCTCCCGCACGTAGAGGGAGACGAACGTGCTCAGGCCGACGAACACCACCGAGCGGCAGACCACGGCCCCGGACAGCCGCAGGAAGGACGGCCAGTCGTCCTCGCCGACGGCGGTGCATGCACCGGCATTCCCGGCGCCGGGCCCCGCCGAGCGCCCCGCCGCCGCGCAGAGGGCCGCCCCCGCAAGGGCGAGGACGACCAGCAGGGGAGAGGCGCGTAGTCCGCCCGTGCCCACGACGGCGAAGACCAGCAGGGGTGCCAGGGCGAAGCCGGCGTTGCCGCCGAAGGAGAACCAGCCCATGGCCGTGTGCCGGCCCCGGGCGACGGCCCGCGCCACCCTGGCGGCCTCCGGATGGTAGGCGGCCACGCCCACCCCCGACACGGCCACCACCGCCAGGGTCAGCGCGTAGGAGCCGGTCACCCCGCTCAGGGCGACACCCGCCCCGGCCGTCAGCGCGCTCAGCGGCAGCAGCCACGGCATCGCCCGCCGGTCGGTGAGCCACCCGAACAGCGGCTGCACCAGCGACGACAGCAGGGACGCCGCCAGGACGACGCCCGAGGCGGCGGCATAGGAGTAGGCGCGCTCGGCGACGAAGTACGGCACCAGGGCGGCCACGGCCCCCTGGTACACATCCACACAGGCGTGCCCCAGGGACATCAGGGCGACGGGGCGATCGCGTCTCGAAGTGGTCACCCGGCGATCGTCGTCCGCCGGGCGCCTGGCCCGCTTCCGATAATCTGCCGGATTGTGCCGAACGTCCGCCACACCCCCACGGCCCCGACCCGCGCCCAGCGGCTCACCTCCGGCGACCGCATCGACGCCCACCGGCACGACGACCACCAGATCGTCTACGCGGGTGCCGGCGTCGTCGCCGTCACCACCGACGCCGGCACCTGGTTCGCCCCCGGCACCCGCGCCATCTGGGTCCCGGCCGGCACCGTCCATGCCCATCGCGCCCACGGCCGGCTCGACCTGCACCTGGTCGGTCTGCCCGCCACCGACAACCCCCTCGGTCTGGACCACCCCGCCGTCCTCGCCGTCAGCCCCCTGCTGCGGGAGCTGATCCTCGCCTACACCCGCGACCCCGGCGACGACAGCCCCGAGCGCCGCCGGCTGCGCGCCGTCCTGCGCGACCAACTGCGCCACTCGCCCCAGCAGCCGCTGCGCCTGCCCACCCCCGCCGACCCGCGCCTGGCAGCCGTCTGCGCCCTCGTGCACGCCGACCCGGCCGACGTACGCACCCTCGCCGAACTCGGGGCCGCGACCGGGGTGGGGGAGCGGACCCTGAGCCGGCTCTTCCGCGGCGAGTTCGGCATGACGTATCCCCAGTGGCGCACCCAGTCGCGGCTCTACCACGCCCTGCGGATGCTGGCCGACGGCCTGCCCGTCACGACCGTGGCCCACCGCTGCGGCTGGTCCTCCGCGAGCGCGTTCATCGACGTCTTCCGCCGCTCCTTCGGCTACACCCCGGGCAGCCACCACCGGCACACCCGGGACCCGGTGAACTGACCTGCATACCGACCGGTAATAATGCGCGGCAGGCCTTCAGAGGAGGAACCGTGTCCCGGTCCGAACGCTCGCCCCTGCTGCTCGCCGGCCTCCTGGCCACCGCGGGCGTCGCCCACTTCGCCCGACCGCGCCCGTTCGACGCGACCATCCCGCGCGGCCTGCCCGGCACACCCAGGGCCTGGACCTACGCCAGCGGCGCCGCCGAGCTCGCCCTGGCCGCCGGCCTGGCCCTGCCGCGCACCCGCAAGGCCGCCGCGCTGGCCACGGCCGCCTTCTTCGTCGGGGTGTTCCCCGCCAACGTCAAGATGGCCGCCGACTTCCGCCACCGCCCGACCCCGCAGAAGGCCGCCGCCTTCGGCCGCCTGCCCCTGCAGGTGCCCCTCGTGCTCTGGGCCCGCGGCGTCGCCCGGAACGCGCAGGGCAGGTCGTGACCGCGCGCGTGGAGACCGGGGACAAGGTCGAGGACTTCGCCCTGCCTGACGAGACCGGCACCCTCCGCAGCCTGACCGAGCTGCTCGCCGAGGGCCCCGTCGTGCTCTTCTTCTACCCGGCCGCCCTGACCCCCGGCTGCACCGCTCAGGCCTGTCACTTCCGCGACCTCGCCGCCGAGTTCGCCGCCGTCGGAGCACGCCCCGTCGGTATCAGCGGCGACGACGTCGAGCGCCAGCAGGAGTTCGCCGGACGGCACGGCCTCGGCATGCCGCTGCTGTCCGACGCCGACGGCGCGGTCCGCGAACGGTTCGGGGTGAAGCGCGGGTTCTCCCTGGCGCCCACCAAGCGCACCACGTTCGTCATCGCCCAGGACCGCACCGTCCTCGACGTCGTCCGCAGCGAACTGCGCATGAACGCACACGCCGACCGGGCGCTCACCGCACTGCGCGCCTACCGGGCCTGACACCGGCTCAGTTCCCGGCGGCCTCCGAGGCGACCTGGCCGAGCGTGCGGCCGGACTTGGCCGAGCGGGCCCGTCGGGGATCGGGAGCCCCGTGCGTACGGGCCGAGTCGCCGGCGCGCTTCACCAGCAGCCAGGCCTGCTCGCCCTCGCCGTCCCGCCCGCCGCGGAACCGGGTCAGGGCGTACTCGCCGCGCAGCTTGGAACCGTTCAGCCGGAACGTGGCGTGCCCGCGCTCCAGGGACTGAGCGAAGTCGACGGGCCGGCCCGCGCGGTCGTGGCTCAGCGGCTCGTACGTGCCGTGGTCCCAGACGATCACCGTGCCGCCGCCGTACTCACCGCCGGGGATCACGCCCTCGAACTCCTCGTACTCCAGCGGATGGTCCTCCGTGGGTATGGCCAGCCGCTTGTCCTTCGGGTCGGCCGAGGGGCCCTTGGGAACCGACCAGGACTTCAGCACGTCGTCCACCTGCAACCGGAAGTCGAAGTGCATGGTGCTCGCGTCGTGGATCTGCACCACGAACCGGGGCCGCTCACCCGCGGACGTACCGCGTCCCCGGGGCTCGCCGGTCCGCTCGAAGTCGCGCTTGCCGCGGTAGTCCCGCAGCCGGTCCCGCTCGGCCACCTGCGGCTCCTTCCTGCGTCACGGGCGCCCGGGTACCCGTCAGAACTCCTCGTGCACCTCGGGGTCCCCGCCGAGCCTCCGCCGCGGCCTGTCCGCTACGGCCCGCAGCTCTTCCTCGCTCAGCTCGAAGCCGAAGACGTCGAGGTTGGCGCGCTGCCGCTCCGGGTTCGCCGACTTCGGGATCGGTACCGCGCCCAGCTGGATGTGCCAGCGCAGCACGACCTGCCCCGGCGACACCCCGTGCGCCTCGGCGATCCGCGTCACCGCGGGGTCCTCCAGCAGGTCGGTGCCCCGCCCCAGCGGGCTCCAGCTCTCGGTGACGATGCCCTTGCCCGCGTGGAAGGCGCGCAGCTCCTCCTGGGGCAGCAGCGGGTGCAGCTCGATCTGGTTGACCGAGGGCAGCACCCCGGTCTCCTTCTCCAGCCGCTCGATGTGCCCGGCCGTGAAATTGGAGACGCCGATCGACCGGACGAGTCCCTCCTCGCGCAGCTTGATCATGGCCTTCCAGGAATCGACGTACCGGTCCACCCGCGGCAGCGGCCAGTGGATCAGGTACAGGTCGACGTACTCCAGGCCCAGGCGGGCCCGCGACTGCTCGAAGGAGGCGAGGGTCTCCTCGTAGCCGTGGTGGCGGCCCGGGAGCTTCGTCGTCACGACGACCTCCTCGCGCGGCACCACGCCGGAGGCCACCGCGCGGCCGACCCCCGTCTCGTTGCGGTAGTTCGTCGCCGTGTCGATCAGGCGGTAGCCCGCCTCCAGGGCCGAGAGCACCGCCTGCTGCGCCTC
The DNA here is from genome assembly GCF_019733245.1 of Streptomyces sp. WAC04114. Classification (NCBI taxonomy): domain Bacteria; kingdom Bacillati; phylum Actinomycetota; class Actinomycetes; order Kitasatosporales; family Streptomycetaceae; genus Streptomyces; species Streptomyces sp. WAC04114. The sequence goes on along the minus strand of NZ_JAIGQA010000007.1, from coordinate 82,210 downwards.
GTCGTCGCCGAGCGGCCAGGTCCCCAGCCCCAGGGTGGGGAGCGTCGTACCGTCGTTGAGCGTGTGTGCCGGGATGCTGATCACCATGGGACCTTCCCGTTGACTGTGTCGTCCCTCCAGCGTCACGGATAGGGTGAGCAATGATCAACCGGACGGGTGGGGGATGAAGGCGGCGGACGGCATGGGCAGCGCCGAGGAGAAGCCGGCGACGGGATCGGGACGACCCACCTCGCGGGACGTCGCACGACTCGCCGGCGTGTCCCACACCGCCGTGTCCTTCGTGTTCAACGGCCGGGCCGCCGGCAACCTCTCGCCCGCGACCCAGGAACGCATCCGGCAGGCCGCCACCCAGCTGGGCTACCGGCCCGACCCCCTCGCCCGCGGCCTGCGCCGCAGCCGTACGGCCGTGATCGGCCTGGTCACCGACGAGATCGCCTCCTCCCCGTTCGCCGGACGGCTGCTGCGCGGCGCCATGGACACCGCCTGGGCGGGCGAGCACCTGGTACTCACCATCGACTCCGGGGGCGACCCGGACAAGGAGGACGCCGCGGTCGCCGAGCTCCTCGACCGGCGCGTCGACGGCATCATCTACGCCGCCATGTCGCTGCGCAGCGTCCGTGTCCCCGAGGGCCTGCACCGCACCCTCTCCGTCCTCGCCAACTGCCTGCCGGAGGACGACTCGCTGCCCGCCGTCATCCCCGCCGAGCGCGCCGGCGGCCGTACGGCGGCCCGGCTGCTGCTGGAGCAGGGCCACCGTCGGGTCGCGCTCGTCGGCGGGCAGGACGACATCGCCTCTGCGGAGCGGCTGCGCGGCTTCCGCGACGCGCTGCGCGCCGAGGGCATCACCGTGCCGCGCGACTGGGTGGTGCGCACCGGAGGAGAGATCTCCGCCGGCTACGAGGGCGCCGCGCGCCTCCTCGACAACGCACCGCCCGAGCTCAGGCCCACCGGGATCTTCGCCTACAACGACCGGGTCGCGGCGGGCGTCCTGCACGCCGCCACCCGGCTCGGCATCACCGTCCCCGGCGACCTGTCGGTGGTGGGCTACGACGACCAGGAGCACATGGCCGCGCACCTCGCGCCGCCCCTCACCACGGTCGCACTGCCCCACCGGGCGATGGGGGAGGCCGCCGCGCGGCTGCTCCTCGACTCCCTCGCCACCGGCCGGACCCCGCCCGCCACGGTGCGGCGCCTGGCCTGCCCGGTGATCAGCCGCGCGTCGGTGGGACCAGCGCCCATCCGGTGACGGTCGCGCCGGGCGTCACGCTCAACTCCCTGACGTCGTCCGCGCGTTCGTAGACGCGCTCGGTGACCGTGGCCCGGTCGCCCACGAACAGTTCGTACAGCGACCCGTCGACGAGGACGCGCAGGGTGAGTTCCTCACCCGGCGGCACCGGGACGACGACCGGCGCCGCGGCCTCCTCGCGGGGCCACCCGCCCCGGTTCAGCGTCACCGTGCCCGCGTCCGGGTCCAGGCAGACCGTCAGCCCGTCGCCCGCGGCCGACTTCAGCAGACCGACCGTGGTGCGGGCGCGGGCGCCGACCGTCAGGTCGTAGGCCGCCGGCAGCGCGGTCCGGCCCGGGGCGGTGACGAACGGCTCGGCGGCGCGCAGCCGGTGCAGCTCCGGCGCCGGGGACACCCGCAGCGCCCCGTCCGGATGGACGTCGACGACACGGGGAGCGGTGAGGACACCGGCCCAGGCGGCATCACCCTGCCCACGTGCCTCCCACGACCAGCCCCACATCAGGGCCCGGTCCGGTTCCTGGAGCACGGCGGGGGCGTAGAAGTCACGGCCGTGGTCGAGCAGGCCGCCCGTGCGGGCGGTGAAGCGCAGGTCCGAGTCCAGGCGGCCCGTGAGGTAGGCCGTGGTCCACGGGTGGCCGTCCCACAGCGACACCACCAGCACCCACGAGCCGTCCCGCGCGGCGTACAGCTGCGGGCACTCCCAGCCGGTGGCCCGGCCGCCGAACGTGGCCCGGGCGGTCGGGTCGTGGCCGTCCAGGAGCACACCCGTGAACCGCCAGTCGGTGAGGTCGTCGCAGTCGTAGAGGAGGACCGACGGCGTGCCGTCGGCGTGCCCCGCACCGACCAGCGCCCAGCGCCGGCCCTCGTGCCGGAAGACGAACGGGTCGCGGAACATCACCACGTCCAGGCCTTCGGGCGGGCCCGTGACCACCGGGACGGGCAGCGGCGTCCACTCGGTCAGCGCGGGATCGTCCGGGTCCGCCGCCCGGGCCAGGCAGATCGTGCCGAGCCCGGTGTGGTCGCGGTCGACCCCGGTGTAGACGGCCGTCGGCACGCCCCCGTCGTCGACCACGCACCCCGACCAGCAGCCCGCCTCGTCCGGGCCGCCCGGGGAGGGGGTGAGTGCGATCGGATGGTGCTCCCAGTGCGCGAGGTCGGCGCTGGAGGCGTGGCCCCAGTGGACGTTGGCGTGCACCGGGGCGTCCGGGTTGTGCTGGTAGAAGAGGTGATGGCGGCCGCGCCAGCGGAAGGGCCCGTTGGGGTCGTTCATCCAGTTGGCGGGCGGGCGGACCCGGAAGCGCGGGGCGTGCGGGTCGTGCGGGGGAGCGGCGAGGCTCAACGGTTGACTCCAGCGGACGTGATGCCCTCGCGCAGAGGGCGCTGGCCGACGACGAACACGGCGACGGCGGGGATCATGGAGAGGACGACACCGGCGAGCACCACGGAGATGGAGCCGGTACCGAGGTTGCCCTGGAGAGAGACCAGCCCCAGCGGCAACGTGTAGTTCTGGCCCGACGTCTCGAGGATCAGCGGGCGGAAGAACTCGTTCCAGTGGTAGTTGAAGGCCAGGACGCCGACGATCGCGAGGCCGGGCGCGGCCAGCGGGGCGTACACCGACCGGAAGGTCCGCCAGGGCCCGGCCCCGTCCAGCATCGCCGCCTCACCCAGGTCCTTGGGCATGCCGAGGAAGTACTGGCGCATCAGGAACGTGCCGAACGCGGTCGGGAAGGCCGGGATGATCAGCCCGAGCAGGGTGTCGGTCAGGCTCATCGACTTCAGCACCAGGAACACCGGCACGATGGTGACCTGCAACGGCACCATCATCGTCGCCAGCACCAGGCCGAACAGCGGCTTCTTGAAGCGGAACTCCAGCCGGGCGAAGGCGTATCCGGCCAGGCCCGCCGTGATCATCTGGCCGACGGCGATCAGGGCCGTGACCAGTGTGGAGTTGAGCGCCAGCAGCCAGACGTCGATCTGGTCGAAGACCGAGCGGTAGGCCTCGGTGGAGGGGTTCGACGGGATGAGCTGTGGCGGGAGGTCGAAGGCCTCGGCGGGGGTGCGCAGCGAGGTGGACACCGTCCACACCACCGGTCCGAGGGTGAGCAGCGCGCACACGGCCAGGGCGGCGATCCGCGCCCACGGCGCCAGCCCGTGCCGCACACGGCCGGAGGAGAGGGTTGCTTGGCTCATGGGAGGACTCACCCGGCTCACTGGTAGTGGACGAAACGCCGGCTGAGCCGGAACTGGAGGGCGGTGACCGCCATGATCAGCACGAACAGCAGCACACCCACCGCGGACGCCTCACCGAAGCGCAGCTGCTCGAACGCCGTCTCGTAGATGACCATGACGACCGTGCGGGTGGAGTCGCCGGGGCCGCCGTTGGTGAGGACGTACGGCTGCTCGAAGACCTGGAGGGCGTTGATGATGCCGACGACCGAGGCGACCAGCAGCGTCGGCGACAGCAGCGGCAGCGTGACGGTCAGGTGCTTGCGCAGGCCCGTCGCGCCGTCGAGGGCGGCGGCCTCGTGGATCTCCTTCGGGATGTTGTTCAGCCCGCCGACGAACAGCAGGAAGGAGAAGCCGAACTGCTGCCAGACGTAGACCAGGATGACCGTGGCCATCGCCGCGTTCTCCGACGTCAGCCACGGCACCGGTGCGATCCCGACGAAACCGAGCAGCCAGTTGATCACCCCGAAGTCCTGGTTGAACAGGTACTTCATCACCACCGAGATCGACGCGGCGGACAGCACCAGTGGGAAGAAGAACGCCGAGCGGAACACCGACCGCAGCCACACCGGCATCCGCCCGTTGATCGCCAGCGCTAGGGCCAGCGCGACGAGCAGTTGCAGCGCCACCGCGAACACCATGAACACCAGCGTGTTGCGGAAGGAGACCAGCACGGTCTCGTCGCCGAACACCTCGCCGTAGGCGGAGAGTCCGGCGTAGGACGGCGCGTCGATCACGTTCCAGTGGAAGAGGCTGAGGATCACCGAGCCGACGATGGGCACGACCGTGAAGACCACGATGCCGACGATCGTCGGGGCCAGGAACAGTGTGGCCAGCAGCCGGGTGCCGCGGTCACGGGCCGAGCCGCCCTTCGGCGCCGGGGCGGGCGGTGCCGCGGGGCGTTCGGCGCGCGCGGGCGGTGTCCGGGTGGTCGTCATACGTCACGCTCCATGGCCTTCTCCAGATCGCCCTGCATCCGGCGCAGCGCGGGACGCACCGAACGCGCGGAGGCCAGGGCCGTGCCGGTGTGCTTCAGCAGCACCTGCTCGACCTCCGCGACCTGCGGCGGCGCCGGGATCGGTCCGGTGTCGGGGAACCGGTCGAGGGTGTCGTAGAAGACCGGCCAGCGGGCCGGGCCGGTCTTCGCATAGCGGTCGGCGGTGAGCAGGGACCGGCGGGCCGGGGTCGTCTGGTTCGTGGCGAACAGCTGCTCCAGGGTGTCCTTGCGGGCCGCGTACTTGATGAACTCCCACGCCTCGTCCTGCATCTTCGAGGTGCGCAGCAGCGCGTAGCCCGCCGCGCCGTACTGCATGCGCTGGGTGCGCCAGCGCGGGAAGTACTGCACGTCGAACCCGTCCCGCTCCATGCCGGCCAGGTGCAGTCCGCCCGCCCAGAAGCCGCCCGCCGGGGTGACGCCGACCCGGCCGGTGGAGAACACCCCGATGAGGTTCTGGCCGTTGCCGCCCTCGGGGCGGGTGCACAGGCCGTCCCGGATCAGGGAGGCGAGGTAGTCGTAGACCTCCTCCACCCGGTCGTGCGTGGCCTGCGGTGTCGTCCAGCGGAAACCCCCGCCGCGACCCTCGCGCTGTGCGGCGGGGTAGAAACCGTTCCACAGCCAGTCGCCGCCGGGTGCCTTGGACTCGGTGAGCAGATTGGTGTCGTTCGCGAACAGCCAGGGCACCACGCCGCCCCAGAGCCGGTTGGTCCAGAAGTACGGCGTGAAGCGGGCGCCGCTCGACCTCTTCATGTCCCGCAGCAGCGCCGTGAAGTCGTCCCGGCTCCAGTCGGCCGGCGGGAAGTCCGCCCCCGCCCGGCGCAGCACCTGGCGGTTGACGTACATGTCGGCCGCGTTGAACTCCACCGGCAGCTGGTAGAGGCTGCCCTCGTACATCATCGACTCCACCAGCGAGGGATGGACGTCGGTGAAGTACTCCTTCAACTCGGCCGCGTCCCTCTTGACCCACTTGTCCAGGGCAACCCCGAGCCGTTGCGCGAACAGCTGCACGCCCTCGGTGGCCACGTAGACGAGGTCGGGGGCGGTGCCCGCGGCGACCTGGGTGAGGATCTTCGCGAAGAAGTCCGACCAGTCGACGGCCTGGACCGCGTTGATCCGGAGCTTGATGTCGGGATGCAGCTCGGCGAAGCCCTCCCGCAGCGTGCGGATGGCCTCCGGCCCGTAGGCGGGGCCCAGCGTGGCGACGACGAGGGAGCCGTCGTCCCGGCCGGGGATGTCGGCTCCGGTGAGCCGGTCCCAGCTCGCGGCGGTGCCGGCCAGGGCGGCGGCGCCCGCGCCATAGGCGCCGTACCGCAGCAGAGAGCGGCGGGTGAGGTGCGAGTCGGTCATCGTGTGTGGGGGCCTAACTCGTGTTAGCCGTGGGTTGATGCCCCAGATGATGTGAGTGCGGAACGAGCCTGTCAAGGCGTGCGGGCCCTTGACCTTTAACGAGTTAGGTCCGAAAGTCCTGATCCCATGAGCCGCGGTTTCCGAGGAGAGGGACGAGGTGCGTGATGCGCGGGATCACCAGGAGAGCTCTGTTCGCAGGTTCGGCCGTGGGCGCGGCCGGCGCGCTGCTGCCGGCGGCGGGCCCGGCGGTGGCCGGGCCCCGGGCGGCCCGCACGAGCTACCGCGCCGGGTACCACTTCACCGTCCCCGAGCAGTGGAAGAACGACCCGCAGCGACCGGTCTGGATCGACGGCAGCTATCACTACTACTACCTGCACAACGCCGACTATCTCGCTGGTGAGATCGGCACCGCCTGGCGCCTGGCCACCAGCACCGACCTGGTCTCCTTCACGGACCGCGGGATCGCCGTGCCGAAGGACACCACGCCAAACGGCGACGTCTGGTCGGGGTCGGCGGTGGTCGACACGCACGACACGGCCGGCTTCGGGGCGGGCGCGGTCGTCGTGCTGGCCACGATGTCACCGCACGACGGCCCGGCCGACCAGGCGCAGTACCTGTACTACTCCACCGACGGCGGCCGCACCTTCACCCCGCACGGCACCGACCCGGTGCTGCCCAACCCCGGCGTGCGCGACTTCCGCGACCCGAAGGTGATCCGCGACGAGGAGCGCGACCGGTGGGTGATGACCCTCGCCGAGAACGACAAGGTGGGCTTCTACCACTCCGCCGACCTCAAGACCTGGACGTACGTGAGCGGGTTCGTCAGAGGCGGCATCGGTGTGCTGGAGTGCCCCGACCTGTTCCGGATCCGCGCCGGGGACGGCACGGCGAAGTGGGTGCTCGGGGTCAGCGCCAACGGCAAGGGCGCCGGGCTGCCCCACACGTACGCGTACTGGACGGGCTCCTTCGACGGCAGCGCCTTCACCGCCGACGCGACCGATCCCCAGTGGCTCGACCACGGCTGGGACTGGTACGGCGCGGTCACCTTCGACAAGCGCGGCACCGGCGGTGCCCTCGACGAGGGGACCCGCTACGCGATCGGCTGGCTGAACAACTGGGACTACGCCCACATCACGCCCACGATCGACAGCGACGGCTTCAACGGCACCGACTCGATCGTCCGCGAGATCACGCTGAAGCGCGGGGGCGACGGCACGTACTTCCTGGCGTCCCGGCCGGTCGCGGCACTCGACCGGTACGTCTCGCGCACGGTGACGCTCGGCGACCTGGAGGTCGAGGGCACCCGCCTGCTCGACTACCGGGGCACCGCCTACGAGCTGACCAGCGAGATCACCTGGGACCGGCTGACGGGTGCGGGGATGCAGCTGCGGCGCTCCCCGGACGGCGTCCGGCACATCGACGCGGGTGTCCACCGCGACTACGCCTACCTCAACCGCCGCCCCACCGTGTCGCCCGACATGACGGGCAGGTGGCAGGAGAGCCGCAGTCCGTTCGACCCGGCCCGGCGTTCGGTGCGGTTGCGCATCCTGGTCGACCGCACCTCCGTGGAGATGTTCGTGGACGACGGCCGGTACGTGCACTCGTCGGCGGCCTTCCCGTACCTGGTCGACACGGGGCTCGCGCTCTTCACGGTCGAGGGGAAGGCGGTGTTCCGGAACACCGTGATCCGCGAGTTCAGGGTGTAGGGCGGGCGTTCCGCACAGCAGCAGTGCCCCGGTCTGCTTGAAACCGCGGAGCTGGTCGAGCGTCACCTCCCGGTAGTAAATGCCCAGTTGCCACCACAAGCGCATGAGGTAGCGGCACTCCTGCTGGTCGCGGTCGTCGGCGAGCCGGTCGTGGATCACACGGTTTTCCGCCTGCCCCGGCCGGCCGGTCGAGGCATGGTCGCCCTCGGCGGCGATCGCTGTCACGATCTTCGTGAAGGCCGGACCATGCCCACGACCAGCGGAGCGCTCATGACGACGGACAGCGGGATGACGGACGAGGCGGCGCGGATGGCCGGGTTGGAGGTGAAGCCGGTCGCCGGGCACATCGGGGCCGAGATCAGCGGGGTCGATCTGGCCGGGGATCTCGACGACTCCGTGATCGCCGCGATCCGGGCGGCAGTGCTGCGGTGGAAGGTGGTCTTCTTCCGGGGGCAGCGGCTGGACCACACCGGGCACGTGGCGTTCGCGCGCCGTTTCGGCGAGATCGTGGAACTGCCGCGCCGGGGCAAGGCCTCGCCCCCGGACTTCCCCGGGATCGAGACGACCGCAGACCGGCTGGAGCTGGGCGGGCGGTTCGGCATGGAGCACGACGAGTGGCTAAGGCGCCGCCGTCACACCCTGCTGCGCGGCTGGCACTGCGACCACGGCGCCCGCGTCGACCCGCCCGCCGCGACGATCCTGCGCGCCGAGACCGTACCGCCCTACGGCGGCGACACCACCTGGGCGAACCTGGCGGCGGCCTACGCCGGACTCTCCGCGCCGCTGCGGCAGTTCGTCGACGGACTGCGGGCCGAGCACCGACTGGGCGTCGGCTACCAGCCCCGTCCCGGCGACGACGCGTACGTCCGGCACCTGCTGGAGCGTCAGGTCGCCTCTTTTCACCCGCTGGTGCGTGTCCACCCCGAGACCGGCGAGCGGATCCTCTACGTCAACGGCTATTACGTCGAGCAGATCGCCGGCCTCTCCCGGCCCGAGAGCGCCGCGATCCTGGAGATGCTGCTGGAGCAGGCGGTCCGGCCCGAGTACACGGTCCGCTTCCGCTGGGAGCCGGGCAGTGTGGCGTTCTGGGACAACCGCGCCACCATGCACCTGGCCCCCGGCGACACCGCCCACCTCCAGCATCCGAGGATCATGCACCGCGTGATGCTCGCCGGGGACGTACCCGTCGGGGTGGACGGCACACCGTCGGAGCCGATCACGGGGACCGAGCCGGGCCGCTGGTGACCGGGCCCTCCGGGAGGCCTACGTGCCCGGTTTCCACCCCAGGGCCGGCGCCAGCTCGGTCGCCATGTCGGTGAGGATCTGCTCGTAGTCCTCGTGCTCGAAGTCGAAGGGCAGGGCGAACGCGACCTCGTCCACCTCCCGGAACGCGGCGTGGGCGTGCAGTCGTTCGGCGATCTCCGCCGAGGTGCCCACGAGGTCCGGGGCGAAGAGCAGCCGTCCCGGGCCCTGGGGCGAGGCCGTCCTGGGGGTGCGCCGGTCGGCGTAGGCCTCGTAGCGGGCGCGCTGCTCGGGCGAGGCGGAGTCCGTGGGGATGACGACCAGGCCCTGCGAGACCCGGGCGGCCTCGCCGTCGGGGTGGGCGGCGCGGAACGCGCGGATCTGGGCGAGCTGGATCTCCGCGAAGTCGTAAGGTCCCTCGGGCTCTTCGGCTTTGACGACACTGCTGGTGAGGAGGTTCATGCCGTGCTCGCCGGCCCACCGGGCCGACCGCAGGCTGCCGCCGCCGTACCAGAGGCGGCGGCCCAGGCCGGGGGAGTGCGGCTGCACCCGGTCGGAGAAGACCTCGAAGCCCTCGACCCCGCTGAAGTCCGTCGCCGGTTTGCCCCGCACGAAGTCGAGCAGCCGCTCCACCCGCCCGTAGCCGAAGTCCTCGGCGTCGGCCGTGTCCGGGTAGAGCGCCCCCTTGACCTGGTCGAAGTGCATCGGCGGGCCCACGCTCACGCCCGGGTTGAGCCGGCCCCCGGACAGCAGGTCCACCGTCGCCAGGTCCTCCGCCAGCCGCAGCGGGTTCTCCCAGCCGAGCGGGATGACCGCCGTGCCGAGTTCGATGTGCCGGGTGCGCTGGGAGGCCGCGGACAGGACGGCGACGGGGGAGGAGATGCCGTACTGGAGGTGCCGGTGACGCACCCACGCGCTGTCGAAGCCGAGCCGCTCCCCGAACTCGATGATCTCCAGTGTGGACTCGTGGCCCCGGCGCGGATCCGTCTCGTCGAACAGCCCGATGGTCAGGAAACCCAGCTTGCGCAGCGGTCGGGGGGTCGGCGGCACGGGACCTCCAACATTGAACCTTCAATGGCCTACTTTGGTGCCAACCCGGCGGCGGCCCGTGCTGTTCCCGTGCCGCCCGGTCAGCGCAGCGGGATCGTCACCTCGTCCTCGATCGGCGGGGCGACCTCCTGGGCGCGATTGCCCGTGGCGGCATGGCAGCGCAGCCGGACCGACTCCGGGGAGACGTCCAGACGCAGGAAGCACTTGAAGAACGGCGGGCTGTACGTCGCCGAGCTCGGCGAGAACAACGACGTGTAGATCTTGCGCACCGGCAGCCGGAAGCGCCTGGCCTTGTCGGGGCGGCGGCCGGTGCCGAGCAGTCCGGCGACCAGGCGGACGCGCCGGGTGACACGGGCCGGGGCGCCCGGGGCGCGGGTGGGCTTGATGCCGAGGCGCTCGGCGATCACGGCCGTCGCCTCGGCCTCCGTCAGCGTGAAGAAGCGGGGCATGCGCAGCCGACGGCCGTAGAGGCGGCTGTAGAAGGCCAGCGAGTCGCCGCGCAGCGGGTAGCAGCGGAAGTCCTGCTCGGTGACGCCCGCGACGTTCACGCGGGGAATCGTGTGAGTGGCGTGCATGAACGCGCCGCCCCCGCCCGCGACGACGTACTGGAGCGTGCGCCCGTCGTCCAGCTGGACCGGATAGCGCTGGTAGTTGTGGATGTCGCCGCCGATCGCCGCCACATAGTGGTGGTCCGGGTCGCGGACGATGTCGTCGACGGTGCCGCCCCCTTCGATGGCGCAGGGCTCGCGCCGGCCGTCCACATACAGGGGAGAACCGGTCACCAGGATCTTCGGGCGGGTTCCCCGGGAGACCTCGCGCAGCCAGGCGCCCTGCTCGGCGTCGAGGGTGCCGAGCAGGCCCGTGTCGATGCCGATGATGCGCACCGGGCCGGCATCGATCGCCCAGTACGGGCCCGGCTGGACGGCCCGTTGCTCGGGGGCGGAGCGCAACGTGCGTGCCTCGGGCAGGTGGTGCCCGGCGTCCGGACGCGGCCGGTGCCACAGCAGCGAGCGCAGCCAGGCCCGGGTGAACGGGCGCGGCCGGGGCTCGGGCGGCAGGGGCGGGGCGTCGTCGCAGAAGACGCGCATGAAGCCGCCGAGGTCCTCGTACCAGTCGTGGTTGCCGGGTATCGCGTAGATCGGTGCCCGGTAGTCCTGGTACGGGCGGAAGAACTTGTGGTCGTAGTCGTCCGCGCTGCCCACCGGGTAGATCACGTCGCTGGCCAGCACGGCGAACCGCGTGTCCTGACCGGTCTTCAGAAGGCCCGGCACGACGGCGTACTGCGGGTCGTCGCCCTCACCGGTGTCGCCGATCACCAGGAACGAGAACCGGTCGGGGTCGTCGCGCCGGATCACCTTGTCGGCCGGTGCTCCGGAGGCCGCCCGCTGCGCCACCCACCGGCTGCGCGTCCGGCCCGTCGGATCCCCGAACCACGAGGCCAGCACGCCGTTGCGCGCGACCCACAGCATCTTCGGGTCCAGCCAGGAGATCTTCTCGGCCTTCGGCGGCATCAACCGCCGGTACGCGCCGCGTTCGCTGGTACCCCAGCCGGCGCCTTCGGCGGTATCGCGTGAGGAGTCAGACACCGGTGCACCGTAACAATCGATCTACGCCCCGTCCGCAGGCGGGCCGCTCACCGCTTGCGCGCGGAAGAGGCCTACGCACGCCATGAAGGGCGCTTCGGGGCCGCCGAGTTGGCGGCAGGGGTGTCCGGCCGGGGTGCCGGCGACCGCTCGCCCAGCACCAGCAGGGGATCGAACATCACCACGACCCCGGCCAGCAGCAGGAAGACCACCGGCCCCAGCAGCATCGGCAGCAGCAGGGACGTGGGTGAGTCGCCCGCCCATGTCCCGCCGGTCGAGTCGTGCACATGGACGCTGACGGCGGCCATGCCCGTGTAGTGCATCCCGGACACCGCCACGCCCATCACCAGGCTCGCCCCGAGGCTCGTCAGGAAGCCGCGGACGGTGACGGCCGACCACAGCGCGGCGGTCGCGGCGCCGATGGCGATCAGCACGGACAGCGCGACCCCGACCGGGTCGTAGCCCACCTCGCCGTTCAGCCGCATCGCCGCCATGCCGAGGTAGTGCATGCCCGCCACGCCCAGCCCGGTGATCGCACCGGCGACCGCCAGCGTGCCGGCGCCCGTGCCGCGGTGGCCGACGATGAACACGCCGACGCCCACCACGACGACGGCCACGACGAGACTGAGCACCGTCGTGGCCGCGTCGTACCGGACCCGGGTCTCCTCCACATGGAAGCCGATCATGGCGATGAAGTGCATCGTCCAGATGCCGCATCCGATGGAGGCGGCGCCTAACGCCAGCCAGCCCGCCTTCCACGACTGCGCGTCGAGCAGCGAGCGCACGATGCACCGCAGCCCCAGCGCCCCTCCCAGACAGGCCATCAGATAGGCCGCCACCGGGGTCACCGCACCGTATCGGAACCCGTCGACCGTGCCGTCCATGAGCCAACTCCCCCCAGAGTCATGGCTGGTTTTCAGCAAGGTCTACGCGCAGGGATCACGGGAAGACAAGCCCTTACCGCCGGTAGGCCGTCAACTCGGGTACTCAGGCGGTCGATTGGGGTCGGAATGTGCGCTTCAACAGGTCGAGCAGCGCCGACCAGTGCCGCTCGTCGCCCTCCCGGTGGTACGCCGCGGTGTCGGCCTGCGTGAAACCGTGGGGCGCGCCCGTGTACACCTCGCACCGGTGCCGGACGCCGGCGGCCGTCAGGGCCTCCTCCAGGCGCTCGATCTGCTCCTCGGGCAGGGAGGGGTCCTGGTCGGCGTGGCCGAAGTACAGCTCGGCGGTGACCTTGCCGGCCACCAGGTGGGGGCTGTCCGGCGTGTCCGTGGCCAGCCGCCCGCCGTGGAATCCGGCCGCGGCGGCGACCCGCTCCGGGTAGGTGCCGGCAGTGAGCAGGGAGAGGCGGGCGCCCATGCAGTAGCCGGTCAGCGCGACCGGACCGTCTGCCGCGGCCGGGTGCCCGTCCAGCCAGCTCAGGTAGGCGCCCGCGTCCCGCATCGCCAGGTCGGACGTCAGGGCCTGCATGACCGGGACGATGCGCTCGAACACTTCCGGGCGCGCCCCCGGGTCGATGAACTCGGGCAGGTCGAACAGCGGGGCGCGGCCGTGCCGGTGGAACACGTTGGGCACCAGCACCGTGTAACCCTCGGCGGCCAGCCGGTCGGCCATGGACCGCAGTTGCGGGCGCAGTCCGAAAGCGTCCATGAAGACCAGGACCGCCGGGTGGGCGGCCCCGTCGTCGGGGTGGGCCAGATAGGCGTCGGCGGTGCCGTCCGCGGTGGGGATGTCGACGGCGGTTCCCTGTACGGCGGTCATGGCTGGGCTGCCTCTCTTCGGGGGCCGGGGGCCAGGAACCCGTCCGCGTGCGTGACCGGGCGGATCATGCTCATCGTGACACGCCCGTTCCGGGGGTATTTCGCCCACCCCCGGCACGTGATTGAACCGTGAACCACCCTTGGCGGCGGCTTTACCGTCTACTCGAACCGTGAGGCGTCTCCGGCGCCGTACCGCACGATCTCGGCCTCCCCGCCGGAGAAGTCGACGACCGTCGTCGGCTCGGTACCGCAGTCACCGGAGTCGACCACCCCGTCCAGCACATGGTCGAGCAGGTCCTTGATCTCCCAGCCCTGCGTCATCGGCTCCTCCTCGCCGGGCAGCAGCAGGGTGCTGGACAGCAGTGGCTCACCGAGTTCCGCGAGCAGGGCCTGGGTGACGACATGGTCGGGGATGCGCACGCCGACCGTCTTCTTCTTCGGGTGCTGCAGCATGCGCGGCACCTCCTTCGTCGCGGGCAGGATGAACGTGTAGCTGCCGGGCGTCGACGCCTTGATCGCGCGGAACACGTCGTTGTCGATCCGCACGAACTGGCCGAGCTGCGCGAAGTCCTGGCACACCAGGGTGAAGTGGTGCCGGTCGTCCAGCTTGCGGATCGTACGGATCCGGTCGATGCCGTCCCGGCTGCCGAGGCGGCAGCCCAGTGCGTAGCACGAGTCCGTGGGGTAGGCGACAAGAGCGTCGGCACGGATGCTGTCGGCGATCTGGCCGATGGTGCGGGGCTGGGGATTGTCGGGGTGCACGTCGTAGTACTTCGCCATCCGCCGAGCTTATGCCGCCGGTGCGGGTCGCCGGCGCAGGAGGGGGCCGGACCCGGGGACGCGGACCCCCGGCCCGCCCCGTGATCGGCCGGGGTGAGAGCCCCCGGGACGTGAGGTAACGTCCCCGACCGGTGCGCCGGAGGCGGTGCGAGAAGCGAGGGGAAGGCCGAGGTGACAGGCCGAGAGGACGACAACCGGCAGCGGGAGACGCGGGCCGGCACGGATCCGGCATGGGCGGAGGAGCTGCTCGAGCACCTGCGCCCGGCAGGGCGCGACGTCCGCAGGGTCGTCGCCTGGCTCGCCGGCACCGTGGGCGCGACCGTGGCCCTGCAGGACGCCGCCGGGAACCTCGTCGCCGGAAACCGGCTCCCCCTGGACGAGGATCTGGTCACGGACATCACCGCCGGCCGGCTCGCCTCCGCCGCCTGGCAGAGCCGGGAACGCCACCTGCGTCTGGTCGGGGTGGAACACCCGTCCCACACCTGCGTGCTGGCCGTCTCCCGGCAGGACCCCTTCGACCGGCGGGCCTCCGAGGTCGTCACGCACACCGCCCAGGTGATCGAGCTGCTGCTGACGGCGGGCGAGTCCACCGCGGCCGGACACCGGCTGCGCCGGGCCACCGCCGACCTGCGCCTGGCGATCCTGCAGCTGCTGATGGTCGAGGACACCATCGCGGCCCGGCGCGTCGCCGCCGGACTCTGGCCCGGCCTGCTCGACGCCGAGACGGCGTGCGTGTACGTCGTCGAGTCCGCTCCCTCCGTACGCGACCGCATCGCCGAGGAGTGCCTGGACAGCACCCGGGAGGACGCCCTGGTCGTGCGCTGCCCCGCCATGGACGGGCACGTGATCGTCGTCAGCCCCCGGGAGGCCACGGGGAACGCCCTGCGGTCCCTGGTGGGACGGCACCCGGACCTCTTCCTCGGCGGCAGCGTCCGGCAGAGCCTCGCCCGGACCGCCACCGCCTACGGTCAGGCCGTCAGCGCCCTGGCCGTCGCTCACTTCCGGCCCGACAAGACGGCCGTCTACGCCGAGCGCACCCACCCCGAGCGCCTCATGGACCCGGTGGCGCTGCGCGGCTGGACGTCCCGGGTGCTGCGCCCGCTCGACACCCTGCCGCACCACACCCGCGCCGAACTCCTCGCCACCAACCGGCTCGGACTGGAGTTCACCGCCGTCAACGCCGCCAAGGTCCTCGGAGTCAGCCGCAACACCGTCCGCGCCCGCATGGAACGCGTCGAGACGCTGCTCGGCACCGACTTCACCGACCTCACGGTCCGGGCCGTTGTCCACCTGGCGCTCAACACCCAGATCGCCCTGACCGACGCCCGGTTCGACGACGGCACCGAGGACCCGGGGCTGCGGCTCGCCGACCTGCTGTCCGGCCCCGGCGTCCGCGCCTGGGCGCAGGACCTGCTGAGCCGGCTGGACTCCGACACCAGGAACCCGCGCCGGACGCTGCGCACCTGGATCGCCGCCGGCGGAAACGCCGAGCGGGCCGCGCAGGCCATGGGTGTGCACGCCCAGACCGTGCGCGAACACGTCCGCAGCGCCGAACCCGTCCTGGAGCGTCAGCTGCTCGCCGGGGGCACCGACCTCTACGAGGTCGTGCTGGCCCACCTTGCCCTGGGTGACCTCGACGTGCCGGATTTCCGGCGTTCCGCGTGAGCGGTTTTGCCTCCCGGGCAACCGGTTGGCCCGGTCGGGGCGGGACGAAACCGGGCCATCCGGACTCAGCTGTGCACGGGTGAGTCCTTTTGAGCGTGTAGCGGGCACCGACACGGTTCACAAGGGCTCGGCCATGGACGTAAGTTCAACTACCGCGGGGGCACGACCGGAACGGGGGACCGGTCGCGCTCCCGCGAGCCGCCCCGCGAGGCGGCTTGCCCCCGGTGGCGTCAGCCCCGCAGCCGCACCGGGATCTCCTGCCAGCCGAACGCGATGAACGACGGCACCTGCCGCAGGCCCCCGTCACCCTCGGCCAGCCGCAGGTCGGGAAACGTGTCGAACAGCGCGGGCAGCGCGGTGAGGGCCTCCAGGCGGGCCAGCGGTGCCCCGATGCAGCGGTGGACGCCGATCCCGAACGACAGATGGTCGTCGGCGGAGCGCGCGGCGTCGAACCTGTCGGCGTCCGGCCCGTAGTGGTCGGGATCGAGTCCGGCGGCGGCGTACGTCGTGATGATGGCGTCGCCCGCCGGGATCGTGACGTCCCCGACGGTTAGGTCGGTGACGGCGAACCGCAGCGGCAGCGACGCGATGGACGGGTGGGCGCGCAGCGTCTCGTCCACGACGGCGTCCCAGCCGATCTCCCCGGCGCGCACGGCCGCCAGCTGCTCAGGATGGCGCAGCAGGGCCACGACCGCGTTGCCGATGAGGTTCACGGTGGTCTCGAACCCGGCGCCGATCACCAGCAGCAGCGTGTACAGCAGCTCCTCGTCGCTCAGCCGGTCGCCGTCCTCGTCGCGGACCCGGATCAGCTCGGTCGTGATGTCGTCCCCGGGGTGCTCGGCCCGGTGGGCGATCAGCGCGGGCAGCACCGTCCCGATCTGACGCTGCACGGACGCCGCGTGCTCCGGGCTCGGGTCGGTGGTGTCCATGATGTCCGCGATGAGCCGGGCGGTGTCCGCCCACAACGTGTCCGGCACGCCCATCAGTTCGCAGATCATCCGCATCGGCAGCGGATGGGCGAGGGCCGCCTTCACGTCCACGACCTCGCCGTCGGCGGCCTCCAGCGCGGCCAGCAGCTCCGACGTGATGGCTTCCACCCGGGGCCGCATCGCCTCGGTGCGACGGTGCGTGAAGCTGGGCGCGACCAGCTTGCGCAGCCGGGTGTGGTCCGGGCCGTACGTGGAGAGCATGTTGACCACGCCGACCCAGCCGAGGATCCAGCCCCAGGAGGGGTGTTCGCCGATCTCGGGCCACAGCCGCCAGTGCAGCCGCGGGTCCCTGCTGACCCGGGGGTCGAGGATGAGCTCCTTCAGCGTGCCGTAGCGCGTGGGCGCCCATGCGGGGATGCCGCCGGGCAGCTCCACGGGCACGATGGGGCCTAGCGCGCGCAGCCGGGCGCTCTCGGCGACGATGTCGGCGCCGAACGGGTCCAGAGCGATGCGGTCGGTGACGGTCACGGTCGTCCTCCAGGCTGGTCGGGGGAGCGGGGGCTGAAACGGACGGGCAGCGCCGTCAGCGAGCGGTGGAACGGGCCGGGCCGCCACGTCAGGCGCTCGCGGGGCAGCACGGGCTCGAGGTCGGGCAGCCACTGGGTGAGCCGTTCGATGGCCTCGGTGGCGATGAGCAGGGTGTGCTGCTTGACCGGACAGGCGTGCGGGCCCGCCGACCAGGACAGGTGCGAGGCGTCGGAGGGGTGGCGGTCCGCGCCGCGCTCCCGCTCGGCGGCCTGGGCGAGCGCCCCGTAGGAGATCACCACCGGCACCGCGGCCCTGATCCACACACCGTGGAAGGTGACGGGCGTACGGGCGTAGTGAATGCCGTAGTTGGCGAGCGGCGTCTCGTGGTGCAGCACCTCCAGCACCGCGTCCGTCACCGGGCGGGCGCCGCTGGTCAGCGTCGAGTAGTAGGCCGGGTTGCCGAGGATCCGGGAGAGCGCGTTGGACACCAGGTTGGCCGTCGGCTCGTGCCCCGCGCCGAGGGTGAGGAACACCTGCCAGGTGACCTCCTCGGGGGTCAGCCCCGCCGGATGGTCCAGCAGCCAGCTCGGCAGGTCGTCGCCCCGCCGCTCGCTCTTGGCGGCGATCAGCTCCAGCACGTACCCGCCGAACTCGGCCTCACCCCGGGCGGCTTGGGCGCCACCCTCGATCAGCTTGCCCAGGGCGGCGTCGAGGCGGTCGCTCGCGCTGTCCGGCAGCCCGAACAGGCTGTTGAACACCAGCGCCATCAGCGGCCGGGTGAACTCGCCCACCAGGTCGGCCTCGCCGCGCGGCCCGATCCGGCTCACCAGCAGGTGCACCGCCCGGTGCACGCGGGCCCGCAGATCGTGCGGTTCCACCAGGTCGAAGGCGTCGATCAGCGAGGTGCGGTAGCGCAGGTGGGCGCCGCCGTCCGCGAACAGGGTGTTGGGCCGCCAGCGCATCATGCCGAGCACCGGCGAGTCGTCGGGGACGGTGGCCTCCCACGGCCGGGGATCGTGCGAGAACGTCTCCGTGTCGTGCAGGAGATCCAGCGCCGCCCGCCGGTCGGTGACGACGTACGCCGGGACGCCGGGGGCGAGTTCAGCCCAGCCGACCGGGCCGTGGGCGCGCAGGGCGGCGTAGTAGGGGTGGGGGTCGCGGGCGAAGCCGTCCTCCCACAGGCGCACGGGCGTCGCGAGGGAGAAGGCCTGCTCGGCGGGGGACGGGTGGGTCACCGGGGCTCCGGGGGGTGGTGGTCGATCAGGTGCTGCACCAGCGCGAGCAGGGCGTCGATCGAGGAGTCCGCCTCCCGCGCGTCGCAGGTCACCATCGGGGTCGTGGGCTCCAGGTCGAGGGCGGCGCGCAACTGCTCGGGCGTGTGGTGGCGGGGCGCGTCCGGGAAGGTGTTGAAGGCGACCGCGTACGGCAGCCCCGACTCCTCCACCAGCCCCAGCACGTCGAACGAGGCGTCGATCCGGCGGGCGTCCACCAGGACGAGCGCGCCGAGCGCCCCGTAGGCGATGTCGTCCCACAGCGACCGGAACCGCTCCTGGCCGGGCGTGCCGAACAGGTACAGCACGACGTCGCCCGGCAGGCTGATCCGGCCGAAGTCGATGGCGACCGTGGTGGTCGACTTGTCCCGCACGCCGGCGAGATCGTCGACCTGCGCGGACGCCTCGGTGAGCTGCTCCTCCGTGTGCAGCGGGCGGATCTCGGAGACCGAGCGGATCAGGGTGGTCTTGCCCACCCCGAACGGCCCCGTGACCAGGATCTTCACCAAGTCCTGGGCGGTGTCGGGAAGGTGGACGTCCGTGGCGCCGGGGAGGTCGTCAACGGTGCTTGAGGTCGCGGAGGCCATCGGCCACTCTCTTCAGCAGGTCGGGGTCGAAGCGCCGGGCGGGCGGGATCGGCGCGCGGGCCAGTACCAGGTCGCGGTCGAGGAGGTCGGCGGCCAGCACGAGCACCGCGGAGACCGGCAGCCGCAGCAGTGCCGCGGCCTCCTGCACCGTCAGCGACCCGTACTCCAGCTCCTCCAGCAGGGCCGCCTGGGCGGCGGGCAGTTCCGCGGGGGCCTGCGCACCGCTGCCGGTGAGGACCGACAGCCGCTCCAGATGGGCACGGCTGGGCCGCGCCACCCCGCCGGTCGACAGGTACGCGGGAACCAGGGGACGGCCGCCTCGGCGGCCTGTCATGCCGGCGTGTCGCCGTCGGCACCTCGGGGCCCGGCGGCCATGGCCTTCTCGCCCAGCCGCGCCACCTGCGAGTGCACCCGGTGGGCGAGCAGGTCCAGGCGCACCTCGGGGTCACCGTAGGCGGCGACGCAGGTGCCGTGGTCCGTCGGCACGATGAGTACATAGCCGTGGTCCGACTCGATGACGACCTGCCGGATGTCGGCACGGTCGGTGTCGGCGAACGCCGCCGCCGCGGTACGGCAGGCACCCTGCACCGTGCTGGTGATCGCCGCGACCCGCTCGGCCGACGGCCGCGACAGCGCGTCGGTGTAGCCGGTGACGAGTCCGTCCCGGGTGAGCAGGACGGCGGCCACGACGTGCGGCACCTCCAGGACCGGTTCGAGCACCCATGCCGTGTCCCCCGCCGCGCGGCTGGTCATCGAGCCGTTCCCCCTTCGTGGTCGTTGCTGTCGGTGTCCTCGGACGCCCCGTCGGCCGTGGTCGCGGCCGGGGCACCCTCGGATACGGCTGAAACGGCTGTGGTGTTCGGCCCGGCGCCGGACCGCGCCGCGGCGGTGCCGGACTGGAGGGCGCCGAGGGCGGCTGCGGACTCCTCGGGGCGGCGGGGGCGGCGCTGTGGTGCCGCTTCGGCCGCGGGCCGGCGAGGTGCCGCGGGTTCGGCCGCGGCGGTGCCTCCGGGGTCCGTGGCGCGGCCGCCGGTGTTCGTGGCGCGGCCGCGGCGACGCCGCTGGGGGAGGCCGGCGCTCTCGCGCGGGCCGTGGTGACCGGCCGCGGAGGTGTCGTCGGCGTCCTGCTCCGAACCGTAGCCGTGGTCGTGCTCGTGGCTCTCGGGGGTGGTGACGGTGGGGAGCGGTTCTGGATTCCCGGGCTCGACGGCCGGCCGGGCGCCGTCGAGCACGGCGGGCGGTGCGGATTCGGGTTCGTGCGGCGGGGCGGCGGGAACGGGCCGGGGCGCGGGGGGTGTCTCGGGCAGGCCGGCGCCCGACCCCTTCGGTGTGCCGGAACCGCTTCCCGAGCCCCGCACCGCCGCCTTCCGGGTCGGACGCGGGGCGCTGGCCGCCGGAGGCAGTTCCTCGGGGTCGATGCGCGTCAGCAGATGGCTGTCGACCCGCAGCACCGCCCGCACCCCGCCGTACGGCGACGGGGACGACACGTCCACGGACAGATCGAACTGCCGGGTCAGCTGACCGATGGCCGCGAGCCCCATCCGCGGCGGGTCACCGAGCTCGGTCAGCAGGATCGGATCCGAACCGGCGACCATCCGCTGGGCCCGGGCCCGCTCGTCCTGCGTCATGCCCAGGCCTGCGTCGTCCACGGTGACACAGACACCGTGGTGGACCGCTTCGAGATTGACCACGACGTCCGTGTCGGGCGCCGAGTGCCGCAGCGCGTTGTCGAGGAGCTCGGCGACGATGATGGCGACCGGCTCGACGGCGTGGGAGACCAGGGCCGTACCGGCGTCCAGATGGTTGCTGACCCGGACGCGCCGGTAGCCCGCGAGCCGGGCCTGGCCGCCCGTGACCGCGTCCACCAGGTGGGACTCCTCCCGGGCGAGTCCCACCCAGGCCCCGCACACCACGGCGGCGATCTGCGCGCGCCGCAGCGACTGCTCGTTCTCGTGGTCCAGCTCGAACAGCGTCTGCGCCAACTCGGGATCGTCGTAGCGCTGTTGCAGCCCGCGCAGGGCGTCCTGCAGCCGGTACAGGGCCGCCTGGATCTCC
Source organism: Streptomyces sp. WAC04114 (assembly GCF_019733245.1). Taxonomy (NCBI): domain Bacteria; kingdom Bacillati; phylum Actinomycetota; class Actinomycetes; order Kitasatosporales; family Streptomycetaceae; genus Streptomyces; species Streptomyces sp. WAC04114. The sequence continues at coordinate 61,238 of NZ_JAIGQA010000007.1, read as the reverse complement.
CGGGTGGCGCCGCGCATCCCGGCCTGCGCCGCCGCGTCGATCCGGGTGCGCTGCGCGGCCAGCTCGGCGTGCAGCCCGGTCAGGACCTGGTCCAGGGCGAAACCCAGGGGCGAACCGGCCAGTTGCGGGTTCAGCGGGCCCGGCACGGTGACGTGGGAATGGGCGGCCTGCCGGGCCGCGGCGGGCAGTCGCCGCGCTGCCAGATGCTCGACCTCGGAAGTGAACGTCCGCGAGGTGCCGTCGAGTTGCGCCCGCAGCGCGGCCGTCTTGGCGCGCTGCGCGGCCAGTTGCCGTCGTGAGCGCAGCAGCCCGCCGCCGAGGGCGAACGCGGACAGTGTGCCGAGGGCGAGGGCGCCGACGGCCAGGTCCGGTACTTCGATCATCGAGTCGATTCCAGGAGGGAGTCGGGCAGGGCTCGGTCCGAGGGGCTCTGGCGAGCCACCCGCAGCACAGTACACACCGTCATCGAGCGATCTCGCACGGTGGAGTGCCACTTCGTTCCGAAAGTGACCGGTGTCTGTGGGCTTCCGGGGCAACTGTCTGAATTGCCGTACAGAAGGCGGGAGTTGGTGGTGCGTGGGGGTCTGACCGGCCGGCCCGGTGTCGTGACAGGGCGGTCACCGCGCGTGACGGGCGCAGTCTGTGTGCCCTGCCGGAGGGCGGGTACTCGTCCGGCGCCTGAACAGGTCCGCTCCGCGAGAAGGAGGCCCGCATGAGCAGTACATCGGAGACCGGCGGTGTGACCGGTACGCAGGACAAGGACTACAACCTCATCTGGTATGTCGAGGCGTGCCTGAACAATGCCCTGCGCCTGGAGAGCTACATCCAGGACGCGGAGCGCGCCAAGGACACCGAGGTCGCGGACCTGTTCCGCAAGGCCCAGGCGGACAGCCGCAAGGGCGCCGAACTGGGCAAGGGGCTGCTGCGCGCACGCCTCGACGGAGGCTGAGGCTCACCGGCCCTGGAAGGCCCGGACCCCGGAAGGGGCCGGGCCTCCCTCTGTCTCAGGGCCGGGCTCAGGGTCGGTCTCTCAGGCCTGTCTCGGAGCCGGTTTCAGAGCCCGTCTCGGAGCCCGAAGACTTCGCCGACCCGCCGGGCGAGTTCGTCCGCCGTCATCGTGCCGTCCACGGTGAGGGCGGGCAGCCCCCGGCGTGCGGTCTCCTCGCGCAGCCGCTGAGTGAACAGGGCATCCCGTACGGCGAGGTTGCGATCGGCCCGCGCGGGATCGCGGGTCCGCCGCGTGAACCCGCCCTCCGGTGTGGCACGGCTCGTGAACGCGAACCGGCGGAATTCCGGGGTGGGAAGCAACCAGACGGCGTGTCCGGGGCCGGGGAGCAGTGGCGCCACCAGGTGCGGCAGCAGGCGGAACCCCTCGACGACGACAGGCGTCCCCGCCGGCATGCGCGCGAGGTCCTCGACGATCAGACCGAAGCCCTCGCCCCGGAACCAGTGGAACGTCTCGAGCATGGTCTCGGGCGACCGGTCGACCCACCGTTCGTCCATGTCCATGGCCATGAACGCGTGCAGGAAGGGCGCCTCATCGGCGGTGGTCCGGCTCGCGTGATCGGGCATCACGTCGTCGGTCGAGTAGAGCCGCCAGCCGTGCCGGTCGGCGAGCCGGCGGGCGACCGTGGACTTGCCCGCGCCGCTCCCGCCGCCGATCCAGTAGACGTGCCGCATGGCTCTCCTCCTCTGTGGTCGCCACCGGCTGTCAGTGCCGGATGCCACGATGCCGTCGGCTCACCATCCCATCCCCGTGCGAGGAGGAGCTGATCGTGCGCAGGCCCGTCGAGGGAGAGGTTCATGTGCACTACGGCCAGATCTACGTCGAGAGCGACCCGGACGAGCACGTGCCGGACCTCGCGGAGGCGTTCGCCGGGCAGAGGGCCGGGCTGTGCGGTGCGGCGACGCCGGGCTTTCTCTGGCTGAACACCGGCCTGCACACCGGCGATGTCGATTTCACGGTCGAGGTGCGTGATCAGGCCCCGCCGCTGGATCCCGAGTGGGAGGACGTGGTGGAGGTGTCCTTCCGCCCTGCCTCGGCGCGGAGCGCGCTCGTGCAGTGGGCTGGGGAGGACTCCTGGGGCCTGGACCTCGAGGAGACCGACCACCGGGTGCGCTACTGCGCCAGGGGCATGGACCTGGCGCGCGAGACGGACACCCGGTCGGCTGACGAGCCGCAACTGGACCGCTACCTCCTGCAGTTCTGGCCCGCCCCGCCCGAGCCGGACCGCGTCCTGAAGGAGACCTCGCGGACCGCCGCCCACTGGCACCGCTACGCCCGGGCTCTGCCACCCCCTCCCACCCCGGCCGAGCGGGCCGAAGCCGCACGCCGGGAGCGGCTCGCGCGGGAGACGGCGGAACGCGAGCAACAACTCGCCCACGAACGCCGGCAGTGGGGCGGACGCCTGCCGAGCGACGCGCTGCGCGCGGTCGGCGGCAATGTCAGCGGGCTGCGCGACTTCGACCCCGCCCTGCTCCACGCCCTCGACGCCGCGGGCCCCGCAACCCAGCGCGCGGTGGCCCGGTTCGCCGCCCGCCGGGCCTGTGAGACGGCCGGACTCACCGCCCTCGACTGGGTCGCCCACGCGCTCACGGCCCTGGCCCAAGACCGCCCGCTGCCTCCACCGTTCGACGACGACGCCCGCATGTGGCGCGCCCTCGCCTCCGACCCGGACGTCCCGGACCGGACCGTCGGCCGGGCCGTTCCGCCCGAAAGGCCGCCCTATGAGTCGGCCGGCTCCGCGCTCATGGCGGGGCCGTTCCAGAGCGGGGCGCCGTTCGTGGTGGGCCCAGCGGCGGCCTTCGAGGAGCCGCAGGTCCCGCCGCCGTCGGACGAGGATCCGCAGAAGTCGCCGCCTTCGGGGGATGAACCGCAGAGCCAGCCGCCGGACTTCGGTACCGCCTCGCTCGTCGTGATGAGCACCATCGGCCGCCCGGATCCGTCCCTCCGCTTCTCTCAGCCGCACATGGCCCTCCCCGCCGTGACCGCCGCCGCCGACCCCGACCCGCTCCGGGCTGCTCTCGACGCCGTCCACGCGGCCGTCGTCACCTACGGCGAGGACCATCCCGCCCTCCTCGCGGAGGTCTGGTCCTTCTGCGAGGAGCGGCCACCCTCACCGGGGCCCCGGGGAAGATGGTGAGGAAGGCCCGGCAGGAGGGTCGCGACCCTGCCCAAGCCGACCCTGCCGGGGGCCGACCAGCGCTTCCCGCGGCAGCAGCCGGGGGCGCAGGCCTCATGTGTGACGGAGCGTAGCGATGGTGCCGATCCCAGTCCGGGGGAGGGGGGACCGCCGTCGGACTAGGTCCGTGGCACGTGAGTGACTTCGTCCGTCCGGGTACCCGGCACGTCCCGCTAAGGACCGGCCGGGCGCCGCTCGAGGCACCGACCCGGCAGGCCGCGGCCATGAGCCGAAGGAGCCCACACATATGACGGACGTATCCGGCACCGGCCCCGCACCGGGCGGCGACCGCGAGATCCTCACCAACCGACAGGGCCATCCGGTCTACGACAACCAGAACCAGCGCACCGTCGGCGCCCGCGGCCCGGCCACGCTGGAGAACTACCAGTTCCTCGAGAAGATCAGCCACTTCGACCGGGAACGCATCCCCGAGCGTGTCGTGCACGCCCGAGGCGTCCTCGCCTACGGCCACTTCGAGGCCTACGGCACCTGGGGTGACGAGCCGATCGGCCGCTACACCCGGGCCAAGCTGTTCCAGGAGCCGGGCAAGCGTACGGATGTCGCCGTCCGCTTCTCCACCGTGATCGGCGGCCGCGACTCCTCGGAGGCCGCCCGCGACCCGCGTGGTTTCGCCGTGAAGTTCTACACCGAGGACGGCAACTGGGACCTGGTCGGCAACAACCTGGGTGTCTTCTTCATCCGCGACGCCATCAAGTTCCCGGACGTCATCCACGCCCTCAAGCCGGACCCGGTGACCTTCGAACAGCAGCCGGGCCGCATCTTCGACTTCATGTCGCAGACCCCCGAGGCCATGCACATGCTGGTCAACCTGTTCAGCCCGCGCGGCATCCCGGCCGACTACCGCCACATGCAGGGCTTCGGCGTCAACACGTACAAGTGGGTGAACGCCGAGGGCCAGACCAAACTGGTCAAGTATCACTGGATGCCCAAGCAGGGCGTGCGCAGCATGACCGAGGAGGACGCGGCCAACGTCCAGGCCGACACCCTCGGCCACGCCACCAAGGACCTGTACGAGGCCGTCGCCCGCGGTGACCACCCGGAGTGGGAGCTGCTCGTCCAGATGATGGACGACCACGACCACCCCGAACTCGACTTCGACCCGCTGGACGACACCAAGACCTGGCCCGAGCAGGACTTCCCGCCGCGGCCGGTGGGCCGGATGGTGCTCGACCGGATGCCGAAGGACTTCTTCGCCGAGAACGAGCAGATCTCCTTCGGTACCGGCGTCCTCGTCGACGGCCTGGACTTCTCCGACGACAAGATGCTCGTCGGCCGGACGTTCTCCTACAGCGACACCCAGCGCTACCGGGTCGGCCCGAACTACCTTCAGCTCCCCGTCAACCAGGCCAAGAACGCGAAGGTGCACACCAACCAGCGCGACGGCCAGATGGCCTACCACGTGGACGGCGGAGGCGAGAACCCACAGGTCAACTACGAGCCGTCCATCACCGGTGGCCTGCGCGAGGCCCGCTACCCGACCCATGACGAGCAGGGCCCCGAGATCCACGGCCGGCTGACCCGCAAGCGCATCCCCCGCACCAACGACTACCTCCAGGCCGGTCAGCGCTATCAGCTGCTGGAGGACTGGGAGCGCGACGACCTGGTGAAGAACTTCATCGGTCAACTGTCCGCGTGCGACCGGGCGATCCAGGAACGCATGGTCTGGCACTTCCTCCTGGTCGACAACGACCTCGGACTGCGGGTCGGGGAAGGGCTGGGCATCGGACCGGAGGACGTGACCTCGCTGGAGCCGCTGGCGAGCCAGGACCTCACGGACGAGGACCGCGAACGCCTGGCCGACCTGGGCAGGAACAAGCCGCGCGACGTCGAGGGCCTCACCATGACCCACTGCGTCCCCGACACACGGCACGTCGTGACCCGCTGACCGCTCACCCCGCCAGAGCCGTACGGGCCACCGCGAGGGCCCGCTCCGCGTAACCGCGGCCGAACAGCACGGCGTGCACCAGCAGCGGAAACAGCTGGTGCACGCCGACGCGTTCCGTCCAGCCACCGGCGAGCGGCATCTCCTCCTGGTAGCCGTCCAGCACCTGCTCCAGATGCGGACAGCCGAAGAGGCGCAGCATCGCCAGATCGGTCTCGCGATGCCCGCCGTGCGCGGCCGGGTCGATCAACCACACCTGCCCGTCGGCCGCCCACAGCACATTGCCGCTCCACAGATCGCCGTGCAGCCGCGCGGGCGGCTCGGCGGGTCCCGCCAGCTCCGGCAGTCGCTCGCACACCTGCTCCACGACGATCGCTTCGCCGGCCCGGACGCTGCCCTGGTCGACGGCACACCGCAGATAGGGCAGTACGCGCTGCTCGGCGTACCAGTGCGGCCAGTCGGCAGCGGGCTCGTTGCGCATCGGCGCGAGCCCGATGAACGCGTCCGCCGGCCCGTCCGGCGGCGGCGCGCCGAACGCGGGAGCCCCGGCGGCGTGCAGCGCGGCGAGGTCCCGGCCGAACCGCACCGCCGCCTTCGCACCGGGCCGCCCCTGCGGAACCCGGTCGATGACGAGCCAGCCCTCCTCGTGGCCGTGCACCGCCGGGACCCGCACGCTGCCCGCGGCGGCCAGCCAGCGCAGCCCTGCCGCCTCGGCCCGCGCCGCCCCCGGCTCGTCGGACCGCTTGACGACCACGACCCGGCCGTCGTCGAGGGTGACTTCGGCGAGAGCCCCCGACAGCGGCCTCTCATCCCTGACGGCCCGGCCGGTGTGCCGGGCCACGACCTCCGCAGGGGCGGCCATACGTACTCCCTTGTCCCCGAGGGCTGTTTCGAGTTCCGGACATTCGCCACCCGCCGGTCACGCGGGGCGGTGAAATCCCGCCGCCGGCCGACAGAACCGGCCATCGCCGGGGAAGCAGTGGGCTCATGACGAGTTCACCGTTCCAGCGCACCATCGCCCTGCCCGCCCCCGTCTGCGAACAGGCCGCACAGCATCTGGAGCAGGCCGCGCACCGGGCCATCGACGGCGTCGCGATCCCCCTGAAGGCGTTCCGCACCGCCGCCGACAACGACTTCATCCTGCCCGTCTCGGTCGTCGAGCAGGCGGCGGCCTGTCTGCTGGTCCTCGCCACCGAGACCGCCCAGTCCGTCCCTCCGTCCGCCCTGCGCGCCACCATCAGCGTCGCGCTGCGGTTGCGCGACGCCGTGCAACTGGACCATCAGCCCGCGCTCAGCAGCAGGTTCTGGTGAGCCGGCGCCCGTCTCTCAGGCCCTGCGGAAGGCGACCTCGACCTGCTTGTGGCGCAGCCCCTCCAGCGTGGCGTGCTGCCGCCGGGCGCGTTCGATGAGGTCGTCGAGCTGCCTGGGGTCGAGACGTGTGTCCGTGGCGGCCAGATCGCGGAGCGTGTCCCAGCCCGCCAGCTTGCCCTCCACCCCCAGCGCCAGCGCCTCCAGCTCCCACAGCGTGCTCAGCGGGGACCGCCGTACCAGGTTGCCGTTGCTCTTCAGCCGCCCCACCTGCTCGGCGGCGCGGCCCGCGTAGACCTTGTAGCGGCGCACCGGGATGTCCAGGCGCCGCATGATGCGCAGCAGGCTCGTCCGGTCCTCGGCGATCTCGGTGGCGACCGGGGCCAGTGCATCGGAGAGCGAGGTGCCGCCGCACGACCGCACCAGATAGTGCACCCGCGCGGTCCCGGCGGTGGCGCCGGCGAGATGGTCGTTGAGGTAGATGCCCAGCAGGGACATGTCGGTGGCCGGGGCACGCCGCGCGTCCGGGGCATCCGCTCGCTGTTCCGTCATGACGCAGCTCCTGTCGTACTCCGGTCCTGCCCCACGGTCACCGTCGTGGTGATCCGTACGAGGCAGGGACGGCGGGGTGCCGAGCCGGAACCGAAGCGCACCGGGGGCTCGACCGGGGCGAGGGCGCCGAGGTCGCCGCCCTGGTAGGTGACGGTGGCCGAGGTGACCGGGTGCAGGTCCCGGGCGCCGTACCACTGGTGCCGTCCGGTCCGGGCACCGGCGTGGGTGTGCGCTCCCAGCAGCAGCCGGGCGGGCCGGTCCCACAGCGCGATCCAGCCCGGGCGGGTGGCGAGCGCGCCCGGGACCGCCCGCAGCGCGAGGCCCGGCAGGCCCCGGCGGCCGGTTCCGAACCGCAGGTGGAGCGGCGGGGCCGTGACGGTCCAGTGGCGGTGGCCGGCGACCCGTACCTCGACCGGTACGACCCGCACTTCGTCGAAGACATAGGTTCCGGCGACGAAGTCGGCTGTTTCGTTCGTGGGTGCCAGCAGCAGCCGGCGTCCGTCGGCCTCCTCGACCATCACGTCGCTGAACGGCCCGAACGGCGAACGCGGCCAGTGGCCGAGCACCACGCGGGCGCCGGACGCCGTTCCGATCCCGGCGATCCAGCCGTCGAAACGCAGCGCCCGCACCGGCGAGCCGCTGTCTGCACGCGGGGCCGGACCTGCGGATTCGGGTCGGTGAGAGAACACGCGGGCCGGGTGCCCGGCGCCCTTGCGGCGAAACGGAGACCGATGCCGCGCGCGGCGTCTCGGGGCGGGGTGCCGGTCCTCCTGGGCGGCGGACGCGGGTCGGTCCGGGTGCCCGTGCTCGCTCGACGTCCGCTCGGTGGGGGAGTGGCTGTCCCGTGGAGCTTCGTCGGGCGAGGACGAGTGGCGCCGCTTCTTCCTGCCGCTCCGTCCGGGTGCCTGTGCTCGTTCGACGGGGAGGGGCCTCCCTCGGTGAACGGCGTACGGGTCGAGCGGCCCCGCGTCCCCGGCTCGGCGCCGCCGAACGGGCCGAGGTGCTCCGGGCCCGCGCCGTCGGCGATGTGGTCGAGGCCACGTCCCGGACGAGGTCCCGATCACGTCCGGGCACGGGAAACGGCGGTTACCGTCTACGACCAGATCCCCGCCCCTTTCCCTCGGACGGCCCGGCAGTGCAAGCAGATCTCTCCCCTGTCATCGCGGCGACCGCCCAGTGGCTGACCCGCGCCTTCCCCGCCTCCGGCGGTGCGCTGGCCTCCGTCCTGTGCGAGGTCCAGGCCCGGCAGGCCGTGACGGTCGCGGCCTGGCTGCGGTACCCGACGGAGATGGACGCCGCCCTGCTCGGCGTGGCGGGCCCCGGCGGTTCCGGGAGGCTCGACTGGGTCACCGGCGCCGACACGGCCCTCGGAGACGACGAGGACGCACACGCCTGGCGCACCTGGGTGGACGAGGTCGTGGCCAGCTGGGCGGCCTGCCTGCTCACCGACCCGGACTTGGCGGCCCGGGCCGTGGCCGCCCTCGCCGACGGCAGTCACAGCACCGGCACACGGGCCGAGTTCCGCCGGCTCGTCGACCCCGACGACAGCGACCGGAACGCCGCCGCCCTGCTGCGCCACCCCGACCTGGTCGCCCCCGTCGCCGGTCTGCACCAGGGCCCGCTCCTCGACCGGCTGAACCCGGGCCGCACCCTGATCGCCTGACACCCACCGCGCGGCGCACCTCTCCCTGCCGCGCCTGTCACCTCACCCTCGGTGACTCACCGGTTTGCCGTACGCGACCGTGCCGTGCCCGCACGGCGGGCGGAGGCTGAGCGTGGCTCGACGGTCCTCCGGCCCGTGTTCGCCGGCCCGGGGCGCGACCGTCGTGCCGTGCCGCCGCCGACGGAGGAGAGACCGACATGACCACCGCCCTCTCGCGGAACTGGGAGCACGCCGTCGTCACCGGCGGGGCCGGGTTCGTCGGCTCCCATCTGTGCGCCGCCCTGCTGGGCGCGGGCGCGGCCGTCACCTGTGTGGACGACTTCAGCAGCGGCCGGCCCGAGAACATCTCGCCGCTCCTCGAACAGCCCGGCTTCACGCTCGTCCAGGCCGACGTCGCCGAGGGCCTGCGGATCAAGCGGCCGCCGGACCTCGTCCTGCACTTCGCCTCGCCCGAGTCCCCGGCGGACTACCTGCGCCTGCCGCTGCACACCCTGGATACCGGCAGCACCGGAACCCGCAATGCCCTGGACCTCGCGCACTCCTCCGGCGCCCGCTTCGTCCTCGCCTCGACCTCCGGGGTCTACGGCGACCCGCGGCAGAACCCCCAGGACGAGCGCTACCGCGGCAACGTCGACCCGGTCGGCCCGCGCAGCGTCCACGACGAGGCCAAGCGCTTCGGCGAGGCGCTGACCACCGCCCACGCCGACGCCCGGGGCACCGACACCTGCGTTGTGCGGCTGTTCACCACCTACGGCCCCCGGATGCGCGGCCACGACGGGCGCGTCGTGCCGACCTTCGTCCGGCAGGCCCTCGCCGGTGAGCCGCTCACCGTGACCGGCGACGGCCGCCAGACGCGGTCGCTGTGCTACGTCGACGACGCCGTGCGCGGCATCCTGGCCGCCGCCGCCCACGGCATGCGCGGCCCCGTCAACATCGGCAGTCCGACCGAGACCACCATGCTCGACCTGGCCCGCCTGGTCGTCGAACTCGCCGAGTCCTCCTCGGAGATCCGCCACATCGACCGGCCGGTGGACGACCCGGCCGTGTCCTGCCCGGACATCACCCTGGCCCGCGACAAGCTCGGCTGGGACCCGCAGGTCCGTGCCGAGGAGGGGCTGCGGCGGACGATCGCCTGGTTCCGCGAGGCCGGTACCGAGGACTGACCGACCGGACACCCCACCTCGCGGAGTCGTGGTGTCTCCCGACAGCCGAAAGGCACGCCTGCCCATGCGCGTCCCCCGAACCAGCGCCCTCTCCCACGACCCCGCCGCCGCCGTGGTGACCGACGGGCCCTCCGTCGCCGCCCGGCCCGGCTTCCGGTCCGACGACGCCGGAGTCCCGCGATGACCCGACCCCACGCCCCGGCCCGAGGCGTCGAATACGCCGTCGTGGTCCCGACCCTCGGCGGTCCCGCTCTGAGGGCCTGCCTGCACGCCCTCGCCGAGGCGACCGGACCCGGCCCGGTCCGGGTGGTGCTCGTCGACGACCGGCCCGAGGCGGCCCGTACGCCCCTCACCGCCGCCGTTCCGCCGTCCCTGCGTGAGCGCACCATCGTCGTGCCGGGCGGCGCGCGCGGACCCGCCGCCGCACGCAACCTCGGCTGGCGGGCCGCCGGCCACGTGCCCTGGATCGTCTTCCTCGAAGACGACGTCGTCCCCGGCCCCACCTGGGGCGACGACCTGACCCTCGACCTGGCCGCGGCGACCGGTCGTACCGCCGGGAGCACCGCCCGCATCGACGTGCCCCTGCCGGCCGACCGGCGCCCCACCGACTGGGAACGCGACACGGCAGGACTCGCCGGTGCCCGCTGGATCACCGCCGACACGGCGTACCGCCGCACCGCGCTGGTGGCCACCGGGGGGTTCGACGAACGCTTCGGGCAGGCCTTCCGGGAGGACGCCGACCTCGCCCTGCGCATGCTCGACGCCGGCTGGACGCTCACCGGCGGGCGGCGCACCACCACCCACCCCGTGCGGGAGGCCGGGCGCTGGGTCTCCGTCCGGCGCCAGGCCGGCAACGCCGACGACGTGCTGATGACCAGGCTGCACGGCCGGCACTGGTGGCGACGGGCGGAGACCCCGCGCGGGCGCCTGCCCCTGCACCTGGCGGTGACCGCAGCAGGGGTCACGGCCCTCGGCTGCGCCCTGCTCGGCCGGCATCGGGCCGCGACGGCCTGCGCCGCCCTGTGGCTGGCCGGCACCACCGAGTTCGCCCTCGCCCGCATCACGCCAGGACCGGGCACCCGCGACGAGGTGCTCACCATGACGGTGACCAGCGCCCTCGTTCCCCCCACCGCGACCTGGCACTGGCTGCGCGGATGGCTCGTGCACCGCAGGGCCCGGCCGCACACCCCGTTCCAGAGCGCCGAGCCGGCGCCCGCGCTCCGCCCGGCGGTCAGCGAACCGTTGCGGTCATGACACCGACGCCCGGCCTCACGCGCACGAAAGCGGGGCCCGTCACCCGGGAGGGGGGACGGGCCCCGCACAGCGCGGTGACCGGGCTACTCGAACTTGCCCCGGCCGCTCAGCGCGTCCCGCAGCCGGTCCACCATCCCGGTGCCCGGAGCGAGGAGCTTGTTCGCCGGAGGCTTGTCCGGGGCAGCCGGGTGCGGCCGGGTCGGGGCGGTCTTCTTCGCCTTGCGCACCTTGTCGCCCAGCTCGTTGAGCGCGTCCATCGGACAGGCCTGCCGCAGCCGCGGGAAGAGGTTGCCCTCCTCGTCGGCGATGTGCGAGCGGATCTCGCTCATCAGCATGCCCATGAGCCGGTCGAAGTCGGCGTCGCCCGCGTCACAGCTCTCCAGGTCCTTCATGATCCGTTCGGCCGTGGCGTGGTCCTTGAGCTCCTGGTCGGCGAGGGCGTCCCCACCCGCCACGTGCTGGCGTACGGCCGGGTAGAGGTAGGCCTCCTCGGCCACCGAGTGCCGTACGAGCTCCATCGTGACCTGGTCGGCGTACACCTTGCGGTCCTGGTGGCCGGACGGCAGGGCCTCGATCTTGCCGAACATCTCCTCGACCTCGCGGTGATCGGTCACCAGCTCGTCGATGACGTTTCCTCCGTGTCCCATGTCCTTCACCTCCAGCGCTCGGGTCCCCCCGGCCCAAGGGGGTTAACGTGCGGTCCCGCCGGTCCGGCCGGTGTCGTACCGGCGGTTCAGGCGGGGAGCTTGGCCCGGACACGCCCGGCCGCGGCGGCCGGCCGTGCCGTGGCGCGCACGGAGCGGCGGACCAGACCGGCGTCGCGCCGCACACCCCGGGCCGCGTGCGTGCCGCGCCACACCACCGAGGGGCGGGCACCCGTGTCGTCGGCCGTGATCAGCAGCCCGCCGAGCATGGACATGTTCTTGAAGAAGTGGATGCGCTGCTGTGCCCGCTCCTCGGGGTCCTCCGCCTCCCAGAAGCGGTGCCCCGCCAGCGTCGTGGGCACCAGCGTGGCCGCGATGGCCAGTGCGGCCGGGCGCGGCATGCGCCCCGTGGCCAGCATCAGCCCCGCGACGACCTGTACGGCGCCGCTGAGCCGCACGACCTGCTCGGTGCGGTCCGGCAGTGCCGGGATGCGCTCGGTGACGGGTTGGACGACTGGCTCGGCGGCGTCGGCGACCTGTTTCGGGTCGCGGACGGAGTTCATGCCGCCTGTGAGGAACATCGAGGCCAGCATGGGGCGGCCGAGCACACGCAACAGACTCATGGCCCTCTCCAGGGTTTCGGTGGGTACGGCGCTCGACGGGTTCCCCAGCCGGAGCCGAACCAGTCACCCCGCACGGTGGCGTGCCCACGCCGCGTCGCGCAGCTCCCCGGACAGCAGGACGTCGGCGGCGGTGCGGGCGAGCGCCCGGGCCGCGGCGAGGAGCACCTCGCGGGCCCGGGGCGAGGCGGCCGCCTCGGCGAACTCCGGGGTGTGGTCGGAACCGTCCTCGTCCATGATCGCGACGAACGGGTGGATGACCGGTACCCGCGTGCTGACGTTGCCGATGTCGGACGAGCCCGCGGCGAACCGCTCGGACAGCACCTACCCGCCCGGCGTCCCCGTGGTGGCACCCGGCGAGGTCATCACCGAGGAGGTGCTGGACTACCTGCGCAGCGGCGCCGACCACGGCGTCCTGACCCCGGACGCGGCCGACTCCTCCGTACGCACCCTGCGGGTTGTGGCACGGGAAGCGAACAAACGAAGGTGAGGGTACTCACTCTGCTCAGGGAGATGGTGCTGTGCCTCCAAGGAAGAGGTCATCGAGGAACTGACCGGCGCTCCGAGTGTCGACATCGAGGCGGCGCTCGACCCGACCGAACTCGACGGCTGCTACCACGACGGCCGGGAGTGCGCGGCACTGGCACTGTCCTCCGGGGCACCCAAGCTGCTGTCGCCGCCGATCCCGCGCCCGAAGAAGGGCTTGACGAGTAGTTTCGATGTGGCTCAGTGGTCGTAGGCGATCAGTGAGCGGGGGATAGGTGCCCCGATGGCGCAGTTGTGCCAGATCGCGCGGGTCATTGCCAGGATCCGCTGCGAGCACCGACGCCTTCGACAGTCCGGCCGCCGTGCTGTTCCAGGTCGAGCCGGCCCTTGAGGGTGTCGTTGACCGACTCGATCAGCTGGCGGACCGTCTTGAGCAGGGTTTCTCCCGGCCGCGGGGTGCCACGGTTGCGGTAGGAGGGCCGCAGCAGGCTGACGCCGCGGGCTGCCAGGAAGCGGTCGAGTTGGGCGGCGATGTAGCCCTTGTCGGCCAGGATGAGCAGACCGGGCCGCTCACCGGGCAGGTGCGGTTCATTGTCGATCAGTGCAGCCAGGACCTGCCGTTCGTCGATCTTGGGGTCGACCAGGGCCCGGGTGCCCGGCAGGCTGACCGGGGCGCACACCAGGTGCAGCTTCAGACCCCAGTAGAAGCGTGAGTGGGAGCGGCAGTAGCCGTAGCGGACGACTCGGGACTCGACGCGGTCGGGCACGGCAGGGACGGCGAGACACCCGTGCCCCCCTTCGACGCGGGCGGCTTCCAGGCGGCCGGCGCCGTACGCGCCACGCCACAGGACCTGCTCGCCTTCCTGGAGGCGCATCTCTACCCGAGCGAGGCGCCACCGGACCTCGCGCCCGTCCTGCGCGCGGTGCGCCGCCCGGTGCTCCGCAGAGGGCTGACGCACCGGCACGTGCACACCGTCGCCTGGTTCCGTCACCCCACCGACGGCGGACCGCTGTACTTCCACAGCGGCGCGACCCTGGGCCAGCAGGCGTTCCTCGGCTTCCGCCCCGACACCGGCACGGCACTGGCCGCCGTCTGCACCCGCCGCTTCCGCACCCACGACCCGTTCGTCGCCACCGCGTACGCGTTGCTGGCCGGGGAGTGACCGGGCCCGCCCGGCGCCGGCGGCACAGGCCGCTCCGGCGCCGGACAGCCCTGACCCGCCTTCACACCCGCTGCCACAGGGCAGGGGTGCCCTCGGGCGCCCAGGGGCCCTGGGCCTGGTGGGTCTGCAGGCACTGGTAGCGCACACCCGCGTGTGTCACCGTGACCCCGGCCTCGTAGACACGGCCCGCGGCCCAGGTCTGGGCCACGTTGCCCTGCGGCGCCGGGGTCTCGGCCTCGGCGGTCTTCAGGGTGAGGCCGAAATCGCTGAGGAGCGGATTGATCGGCTGGTAGAACGTGGTGCCGCCGGTCGTGCAGTCACCGGACCCGCCGGACGTCACGCCCTGCGCCTGCACACCCGAGACGTACGGCCCGCCCGAGTCGCCCGGCTCGGCGCACACCGTCGTCTGGGTCAGCCCGTCCACCCTGCCCTCGGCGTAGCTGACACTCGTGTCGTGCTGCTCGACCTTGCCGCAGTGCCACCCCGTGGTGGAGCCCGAACGGCAGACGGCCGCCCCGACGAGCGCCTGGACCGAGCCGGTGATCTCCACCGTTTGCCCGCCCTCGCCCTTCACGTTGGGCGTGGCCTGCCACGGGTCGTCGACGGCCACCCAGGACATGTCCTTGCCGGGGAAGGTGGAGGCCTGGAACGTGCCCTGCGCCGCCTGGTTGTAGCCGGTGGTCTTGGCGCCCGGCTTGCCGCAGTGGCCCGCCGAGGCGAAGCCCTCCTGCTCGCCCTTGGTGACCGAGAAGCCGATGGAGCAGCGGGCGGTGCCGTCGACGTAGTAGGCGGCGCCGCCGGTGAGATCCTCCATGAGCCGCGGCCGGTTCTTCGTGACCTTCACGCTGACGCTCTTGCCGTCGAGGCCGGCGGCCTTGACGAACGCGGCCGCGGCGGCCTTGCTCCCGGCCTCCACCACGACCCGGTTGGCCGGGATGTCGACGTACCACAGGGGCGTCTCCAGCGTGCCGACCCGGGCGGCCGCCGCGTCCAGCTTCTGCTTGGCGGCCCGCAGGTCGGCCAGCGGCTTCTTCACGACGGCCGCCTTCGCGCCCTGGGCCTGGATGGCGGGCACGTCCGCGGCGTCCGTGGTCGCCACCATGAGCTCCTGGGACGTCGTGCCGCGCAGCCAGGCTCCCGCGAAGCGGTCCCCCAGGGCGTTGCGCAGACGCCCCGCCCGGGTGCCCGCCTCCGCCTCGTTCCAGCCGCCGGGACGCCTGAGCCGGCGTCAGCCCGAGGTCGCGCTCAAGGGCGCGCAGCATCGGGGCCGAAGGCCGGTCGGCGCCGAGGGTCTGGGCGGCCGAGGGCAGAGGGCCCGCCGCGGGGGTCGGCTCGGCCGGCACGGCGGCGGGGACACCGGTGGCGACGAGCGCGCCGAGCGCGGTCAGCGCCACGCGGCGGCCGGTCACGGCATGTCTGTGGACCATGCGATGCGTCTCCTTCGATCACAGCGTTCGATACGGATCTCGATACGAATGGCCCAGCCGTATCGGCCCGGTGTGATGTCCCGGGCCGCCCCGGTTCGCGCTGTGGTGCGGGCAGGAGGCGCCATGTGCAGTACGGCGGACGCCTCACGCGGACTTCAGGCCGGGCGAACCCTCCTTCGTGATGAAGGACGCGGTCGTCGAGATGCCGCCGCCGGGCGTCGTGATGGCCGGGACGGTCCGGAAGTCGACTTGTGAGAGTTCGCGGTCCATGTCGTCGCGGACGTATCCGCGCCGGCCGTCGAAGTACTTCATGTGGGGGTTGGCCTTCATGTAGGTGTCCTACTCGGCGGGCTTCGCGGTGTGGAGCCTCGGTAGCCGTCCCAGGCGTCCATGGAGACTCGGGCCGGTTCGGTCAGCGCCATCTGATGTCCTCTCGTCCGGGGCACGTGCGCCCCGGACGGACGCATGGGGACATCGCCGATGTGCGGAGCGCGGAGTTCGCGTGCTAAGCAGACAAAATGCCTGAAACGGGCACGACGTGCGGGGGGTTCACGCCACAGGCGGTACACGGCCGGCTCGGTGCGCGCGGCGGCGCGCAACGCAAACCGCCGCCGGTGTTCACCGGCGGCGGAGGGGAAGAGGCGTGCTCAGTGGGCCTGTTGCGCGGCGGCCCCGGTCGCGGCGGGCTCCCGGACCGGCAGGTGGTACACGTGGAAGGCGCGTCCGATGACCGGCTGGGCCACATTGCGCACCCGCACGCCGCCGCTCGTCATGCCGTGCTCCGTGCCGGCGTGTGCGTGCCCGTGCACCGCGAGGTCGGCCCCGGCCGTGTCGATCGCCTCGGCCAGCAGATAGCTCCCCAGGAACGGGTAGATCTCCAGCGGTTCACCCGCCAGGGTGTCCGCGACGGGGGAGTAGTGGGTCAGGGCGATCCGCGCGTCACAGCCCTCCTCGCCCAGCTGCTCCAGGGCGGCCCGCAGGCCGTCGGCGCACCGGCGCGAGTGGCGGACGAACTCCTTCATCACCGGCTCGCCGAACTCCCCGGCGCAGCGGCCCACGAAGCCGCCGCCGAACCCCTTGGTCCCGGCGACGCCGATCCGCGCACCGCCGCTCTCGACGACCGTCGCCTGCCCCTCCAGGACGTGCGCTCCGGCGTCCCGGAGGATGGCCGAGACCTCGTCCGGCCGGTGGTCGTGGTGGTCGTGGTTGCCGAGGACGGCGACGACCGGGACGGCGAGACCCTCGATCTCCCGGGCCACCACCCGCATCTCCTCGGGCGTGCCGTGCCGGGTGAGGTCCCCGGCCAGCAGCAGGAGGTCGGCGCACTCGGGCAGGGTCTCGAAGGCGGGCCGCAGCACGCCCTGGCTGTCCGGCCCCATGTGGATGTCTCCGACGGCTGCGATGCGGATCATGAGAGCTCCTCCGCGTGGTCGGGGGAGGACGCCTCGCTGACCACGAGGTCGCTGTGCACGGGGAATCCGGCGAGCTCCTCGTGGACGGTGCGCAGGATCTCGTCGCGGCAGGGCGCCGAGGGCACGGTGCCGGTGAGCAGCACCGTCCGTCCGCGGGCCTCGACGCGTACGCCCAGTTCACCGAGCTCACCGGAGGCGAGGCGGTCCTGGATGTGGGCGATGCGGTACTCCAGGTTCTCGGTCGGCGGTCCGCCGCTCGCGTCCTGTGAACCGTGGGTGCTCATGGGTGCTCCTTCAGATGACGTTCAGGCGCTCCAGCAGGAAGAAGAAGGCCGCCGGCATGGGCTCGTCCCCGCAGTCGCGCCGTACCCGCTCCCAGTCGACCTTCTCCCGCAGGGCACGGGCGATGGGCAGGGCGGCCCCGAAGTCGCAGTGGTGCTCGGAGAACGCGGCGGTCAGACTCCACAGCAGATCGGTCGGGGCGAGCACGGGCATGCGCACCGAGTCGACCGGCAGTTCCTCCGCCCGCTCCAGCATGTCCGCGCCGACCGGCCGGTGCGCCAGCTCGAAGATGATGTCGACCGGCTGACCGAAGCACGTGGCCTTGATCAGCCAGTCCTCCGGCGGGGTGTAGACCGTCAGCCCGGCCTCGTGGAGCGTGGCCGCCACTGCTTCCGCGTCCTCGGGACGAATCGCGAAATCGACGTCGTGCTGCAGGTTCTTCTCGCCGCCGTGGGCGTAGGCGGCCACGCTGCCGGCCAGCGCGAACAGGTGCCCCTTGCGCTTGAGCAGCGCACCGACCTGCTTGGCCGCCTCCAGGAGCGCCTGGTTGCGGTCCTGGGGAAGTTCCTGCAGTGGCTGGTCCGCCTGCGGGTCCTGTGGTGGCGCGGGCTCGTCCCCGTCCGGTGCCGACCGGAGGTCGGGGATCCCCGGTCGCCGGACGAGCGTCGCGTCATCACCGTTCTGCGTCATGACCACTCCTTCGCCGGACCGGGCACTCCGCTCCCGTGCGGTGCCCGGACCCGAGACGGCCTGTTTGCCTGCACTGGTACCCGGCGCGCCCGCCCCGACACGGACGGCTTCCGAAGGGCGACGGGCCCCGTCGATCACCGGTCGGGGCTGCCCGTTCGGGCAGGCTCGCCCGCCGCCGGGCGCGGCGGCAGGTCCCTCCTCTCCGGGTGGCGTCACCCGCGCGGCCTCGCGAGGCTGATACGGGCCGGCTACTCCGGCCGACCACCCCGTGAGGAGCCCCGATGCGCAAGCTGCCGTACACCCTGCTCGCCGCCCTGGCCGCCTCCGCACTCGCCGTGCCGGTGACCGCCTCCGCTCTCCCCGCCGACGTCACCGCGGGCCAGTGCATCGCGGGCGGCGGCATGATCGTCACCTCCGCCGTGGGCGACGGCTCGCAGGGGTACACCAAGCGCTGCATGGGCGGAGTCCACGACGGCCAGACGGTCCTCTGACACCCGGCCGAACAAGACAAGCGCATAACCCGCCAAAGACGGAATATGGGGCAAAGGCGTGGGAAACCGGATGACGCCGCTGGACGACGCGCTTGTGGAGGTCGGCATGAATCAGGAGACATCACGCTCGTCCGGACTTCCGCAGCCGTTGCGGGCCGTGGCCTCGGGCCTGCGGCACCTGCCGGGTGCGGAGCAGGTGGGCAAGGTGGCCACGGACGCGCTGGACAGGATCGGCGCGGTCTCGCCGCGCGGCCGCCGGATGGCCGTCTACGCGGGCGCCGGAGTGCTCGGCGTGGCCGGAGTCGTGGAGTGGCCGGTGGCGGTGACCGGCGCCGCCGTGGCCTGGCTGACCCGGCCGCGGCCCGCACAGCGGCCTGACGACGCCTCACCGAGCGGCGGCACACAGACCGCCGGGACCGGGGGCCACCGCCCCGCCCGGCCGGGCAGGGACGACCAGGACACCTCCGAGCACGGCCCGGGCGGCAGACTCACCCCCTCCCACCACCGCCCAGAGCGGCCGGAACGGCACGTCCACGAACAGCCCGCCAAGGTCGGCGACACCGCCACCGCCTCCGCGCTGAAGCAGGTCGCCGAGGCCACCGCGCACCACGAGGAGCAGCCCCACGGGCCCGCGCGCGACAGCCGATCCACCGGCTGAGTCGGGAGGACGGCAGCAGATGCTCGCACTCATCGACGTCACCCCGCTCGCCGGCGCGGTGGCCGGGGCGGCCGCGGGTGCCGCCCGCAGCGCCGCCCGGTCGGTGACGTCCGCCTACGACACCACGCGCCGCGTCCGCAACGTCGCGCGCAACGCCCTGACCGGCGGACAGCACTGGAAGGCCGGGCAGCGCCTCCACCTCGCGCTGCGGCGCCCCGGCGGCGAGCCCGGGGCCCTCGCCCGCCAGGTCGCCGAGGAACTGCTCGAGCATCCGGACGTGCTCACGGCGTACTGGGACGGCGGACTGTCCCGCCTGGTGGTCACCGTGGCCGAGGACGCCGCCACCGACCGTGTCACCGAGCGGGCCACCGAGCTCGCCACCCGTTTCGGCCTGGCCGAGGGAGCCGACCCCAACGCCCGGGACACCAGCCACCCCGGGGACCCCACCGAGGTGCGCGTCACCGCGGCGGCGATCCTGATGGACGCCGCGGGAACGGCCGGTGCCCTGGCCGGCCGGTCCCTGCGGCTGCCGCCATCCTCGCGCATCGTCACCGCCACCGTCACACTGCTGCGCGAGAACCCCCGCTTCCGGGCCCTGCTCCGGCAGCGCTTCGGTACATCCGGCATGGAACTCGTCCTCGCCGCGGCCAACGCCGCCGCCCACGGCATCGGCCAGACCCCGCTCGCCCTCGTGCTCGACGCCATCCTGCGCGGCAACCAGCTCACCGAAGCCGTGGCCAGGGCCGCGGCCTTCGAGACACTGCACGACGACGTCTGCCACCACCGGCGCACCAGTCTGCCCAGCCCCGTCGACACCCGGCCGCCGCTCAAGGTGACCCCCGCAGCGGAGTACGCCTCCCACGCCAGCACCGGCAGCATCGCCGGCGCCGCCGCCACCCTCCTCGTCACCCATAACGCGAGGGACGCGGCCGAAGCGGTCCTCGCCGGATCCCCGAAGGCGGCCCGGTACGGCCCCGCCGCCTTCGGCGCGACCCTCGGCACCTACCTCGCCCACGCCGGGATCCTCCTGCGCAACGGGGAGCGCCTGCGGCAGCTGGAGTTCGCCGACGCCCTGGTCCTGCACGCCGACGCCCTGCGCAGCCTGCGGCCCGACGACACCACCGACGGCCTGCCCGACGACCCGGTCCACCCCTACGCCGAGGCCGTGCTGGACGCCGCCCGCAGGGCCGGACTGCACGTCGTCATCGCGGGCGGCTCCGACCTGAAGGACATCACCCGCCTCGCGGACGAGGTCGCCCCGAGCGCCAAGCCGTTCGGAGACGTCGTACGGGCCCTCCAGGACGAGGGGCGCGTCGTCGTGACCGTCGCCCGCCTGAACGAGTCCGGCGACGGGCACGTCGCGGCCGGACTGCCCGCCGGTGACGTGGCCATCGCCCTCGCCGACGGTCGGGGGGCCGTCTCCTGGGGCGTCGACGTACTGGCACCGGGCGGCCTCGCCGACGTGTGGCGGCTGCTCACGGCGATCCCCGCGGCCCGGCGCGTCGGACGCCGCTCGCAGACCCTGGCCCGCGCCGGCGCGGCCCTCTCCGGGCTCCTCGTCGCCCGCGGCGGACAGCCCCCGGGCCGTCGCCTCCTGTGGCCCCTCACCCGGCATGCCCCGGTCAACATCGCCGCCGCCAACGCCCTGCTCACCGGCTGGCTCGAAGCCGTCCGGGTCGCCCGGGCGACCCCGCCGCCACCCCGGCTGCACATCCCCTGGCACGCCCTGGAACCCCACGAGGCACGCGACCGGCTCGGACGGGCCGACCGCGACGGCGAGCCCCGCGGACTCGCCCTGCTCGCCGACCGCTCCAAGCAGCAGGCCGCCCGCCTGACCCGGCACCCGGCCGCCGCCCCCGCCCGCTGGACGTGGCAGGCGGCCGGGGCCGTAGGCCGCGAACTCGACGACCCGCTCACGCCCGTCCTCGCCACCGGCGCCGTCGCCTCGGCCCTGCTCGGCTCGGTCGTCGACGCGCTGCTCGTCGTCGGCGCCATGGACCTCAACGCGGTGACCGGCGGGCTCCAGCGGATGCGCGCCGAACAGGCCCTGGCCCGGCTCGCCGCCCGGCAGCAGCCCAAGGCCCGCAAGCAGAACGGCGGCACCGGCACCGTCACCGTCGACGCCGCCCGGCTGCGCCCCGGGGACGAGATCAGCCTCGGCGCCGGCGACGTCGTACCCGCAGACGCCCGGCTGCTGGACGTCGACGGCCTGGAGGTCGACGAGTCGGCGCTCACCGGCGAGTCCCTGCCGGTGACCAAGTCCGTCGAGGCCACCCCCGGCGTGCCGGTGGCCCAGCGCACCTGCATGGTCTTCGAGGGCACCACCGTCGTGGCCGGACGGGCCACCGCCCTCGTCGTCGACACCGGCGAGCAGACCGAGGCCGGCCGGGCCGTCACCCTCGCCGCCCGCACCCCGCCCCCCGCCGGCGTTCAGGCCCGGCTCCAGGAACTCACCCGCAAGGCCCTGCCCGTGACCTTCACCGGCGGCGCGGCCGTGACCGGGCTGTCCCTGCTGCGGGGCAGCCCCGTCCGGCGCGCCGTCAGCGGCGGTGTCGCGGTCGCCGTCGCCGCCGTCCCCGAGGGGCTGCCGCTCGTCGCGACCGTCGCGCAGATGGCGGCGGCCCGCCGGCTGTCCCGCCGCGGCGTCCTGGTCCGCACCCCGCGCACCCTGGAGGCGCTCGGCCGGGTCGACACCGTCTGCTTCGACAAGACCGGCACTCTCACCGAGAACAAGCTGCGCCTGGTCAGCGTCGCCACCGCAGACGGCACCGTCATCGCCACCGACGACGAAGGGGCCGCACCGGTCGTGCGCCTGGCCGCGCGTGCCTGCCCGCAGGAGGACACGGGGCAGGGCCGCCGCGTCGCGCACGCCACCGACGAGGCCGTCCTCGACGTCGCCCCGCCCGACCAGGGCTGGGCACCCACCGGCGAACTGCCCTTCGAGACCCGCCGCGGCTACGCCGCCGCCGTCGGCCGCGACGGCGACCCCGACATGGGTGAACTCCTCGTCGTCAAGGGCGCCCCCGAGACGATCCTGCCCGCCTGCCGCGACCTTCCCGGCCACGCCTGGGACACCGCCCACGAACTGGCCGGGCAGGGACTGCGCGTCCTCGCCGTCGCCCGCCGCGCCTGCCGGGCCGACGACGCCGAGGCCGAACTCGACCTGCCGCTGGCCGACCTGGAGTTCAGCGGTTTCGTCGCCCTCGCCGACGTCCCGCGCGACACCTCCCACGCCCTGCTCACGGAACTGCGCCGCTCCGGCATCCTGCCCGTCATGCTCACCGGCGACCACCCGGAGACCGCCCGCGCCATCGCCCTGCAACTGGGCTGGCCGGAGGAGACCGAGGCGGTGACCGGAGACGAACTCGTCGCCATGGAACGCCGCGAACGCGTCCGGGTCCTGCGCGGCGCGGGCGTCGTCGCCCGGGTCGCCCCCGAGCAGAAACTGCACGTCGTCGAGGCCCTGCAACAGGCCGGGCGGGTCGTGGCGATGGCCGGCGACGGTGCCAACGACGCCGCCGCCATCCGCGCCGCAGACGTCGGGGTCGGCGTCGAGTCCCGCGGCTCCGCCGCCGCCCGCAACGCCGCCGACCTCGTGCTCACCACCGGCGACCTGTCCGTCCTGGTGGACGCGGTCGCCGAGGGCCGGGCCCTGTGGCGCAGTGTCGCCGACGCGGTGAGCATCCTCATCGGCGGCAACGCCGGTGAGGTCGGCTTCAGCGTCCTCGGCACCCTGCTCGCCGGCTCCTCGCCCCTGTCGACCCGTCAGCTGCTGCTGGTCAATCTGCTCACCGACATGTTCCCGGCCATGGCCGTGGCCGTCACACCGAGCAGCGACCCCTCGACCGCCGAGCACGCCGCGACCGGCCCGATGGGTCTCGACGTACTGGGCGCGCCCCTGCTGCGTTCCATCCGCCGCCGCGGCATCACCACCTGCTTCGGCGCGGTCGCGGCGTACCTCATCGGCCGCCTCACCCCCGGCACCGAACGCCGTTCCACCACCATGGCCCTGTGCGGCGTCGTCGGCGCCCAGCTCGTCCAGACCCTCTCCGGGCGGCGCCACAGCACCCTGGTGTGGGTCACGGCCCTGGGCTCCGCCGCGGTCCTCGCCGCCCTCGTCCAGACCCCCGGCGTCAGCCACTTCTTCGGCTGCACCCCGCTCGGCCCCGTCGCCTGGGCCGGCGTCGCCCTGGCCATCGCCCTGTCGGCCCTGGCCCCCCGCCTGGAGCGCCTCGGTGCCGTGCACGCCCTGTACGGCGCCGCGGAACGACTCGCCCTGCGCCTGGGCGAGCTGAGCGGGCAGGCCCGGCAGCTCTTCCGCAGCGGTATCGCCGCCCCCGTGGCGTAGCGGGCGGGCACGGCGAAGGCCGCCACCCCATGCCGGGGTGGCGGCCTCCTCACACCTGGTCAGACCTTGCCGCGCCAGGCGCCCGTCGCCGCTCCGCGGGACTCCATGAACTCCTTGAACCGCGCCAGGTCACCGGAGACCTGCCGCTTCACGAACCCGAGCTTGTCGCCGACGGTCTCGGCCACACCACTGGGGTCGAACTCCATCTGCAGCATGACCTTGGTCGTGTCGTCCTGGATCCGATGGAACGTCACCACACCGGCCTGCCGCGCCTCGCCGCCCACGGTGGTCCAGGCGACGCGCTCGTCCGGGACCTGCTCCGTGATCTCCGCGTCGAACTCCCGCGCCTGGCCGCCGACCTTCGTCACCCAGTGCGTGAGCGTGTCGGTGCGCTGCTCGATGCGCTCGACACCGTCCATGAACTGGGGGAAGGACTCGAACTGCGTCCACTGGTTGTACGCGGTGTGCACCGGCACGCGGACCTCGATGGATTCCTCTACCTGCGACAAGGCGATACCTCCCTCTCTCGTACGTGAGCGACGGGCGAGTACCGGATCTCGCGCCGCTCACTCGTCGCCATCGCAACTTGTCTCACTAGGTGTCTTTTCCGCTGTTGCTGGTACCCGGCCCCGAAAACACGGAACGGGAGGTGATCGCCATGACGGACACGCACCGCACGGCCCCCGCCGCTCCCCGCTCGGGGAACGCGCCGGCGGCCGGGGACGAGCCGGTGGGCGAGCTGGTGCAACGGGCCACCGAGCAACTGACCGACCTGGTGCGCGGTGAGATGCGGCTCGCCCAGGCGGAGATGACCGAGAAGGGCAAGCGCTTCGGCAAGGGCGGCGGCCTGTTCGGCGGAGCCGGCGTACTCGGCTTCGTCACCTTGCAGGCCCTGGTCGCCACGGTGATCGCCGCCCTGGCCGTACCGCTGCCGGTGTGGGCGGCGGCGCTGATCGTCACGGGCGTACTGGCGCTGGCCACGGGCCTCACGGCGCTGGCCGGCCGCAAAGAGGTGCGCAGCGCCACCCCGCCCGCCCCGCAGCGGACCATCGACAGCGTGAAGGCCGACGTGGCCGAGATCAAGGAGAGTGCACAGCGATGACCCAGCCCCCGCACGACGAGCCGACCGCCCGCAGCCAGGAGGAGCTGCGCCAGCAGGTCGAGCACACCCGCCACGAACTCGGCGACACCGTCCAGGCACTGGCGGACCGGGCCGACGTCAAGACCCGCGCCCGTGAGAAGGCCGTCGCGGTCAGGGAGCAGGCCGGGGCCAAGGCCCAGGAATGGAGCGGGCAGGCCAGGGCCAAGGCCGCGCACGTCGCCCACACCGTGGAGGAGAAGCTGCCCGAGCCGGTGAAGCAGAAGGGCGCCGCCGCCGCTCAGGGCGCGAAGGAGAAGGCCGCACAGGCCGAGCAGGTCTGGCAGGACAAGGCCCCGCAGCAGCTGCGCGACCACCGGGCCGCCCTTCTGGCGGGCGCGGGCGCCGTTCTGGTCGCCTGCCTCCTGATCCGCCGTCGCGGCAACCGCTGAGCGGCCTGCCGGCCGACCTGCCGTAGCGGCGACCGCCGAGGGACAGCGGCACGACCAGGGCCCCGTCACCGCACCGGGTGACGGGGCCCTGGCTTGCGTGGCGGCTGCCCGGACGGCAAGGTCGGGTGCCGTGGCCACCTTGCTGATCGTCCATCACACGCCCTCGCCGAACTGCCAGGCGATGTTCGAAGCCGTCGTCTCCGGGGCGACGGACCCCGACATCGAGGACGTCCGGGTCGTTCGCGTGCCCGCGCTGTCCGCCACCGCCTCCGACGTCCTCGCGGCCGACGGCTTCCTCCTCGGCACTCCCGCGAACCTCGGCTACATGTCCGGCGCCCTCAAGCACTTCTTCGACCAGGTCTACTACCCGTGCCTGGACGCCACGCGCGGCCGCCCCTTCGGGTACTGGGTGCACGGCGGCAACGACGTCACCGGCGCGGTACGCGGCATCGAGTCGGTCACCACGGGCCTCGGCTGGCGCCGCGCCGCCGAGGCCGTCACCGTGACCGGCGAGCCGGACAAGGGCGACCTCGAGCGGTGCTGGGAACTGGGCGCGACGGTTGCCGCCGGCCTCATGGGCTGATCCGGCGGGCCGGGTCAGGTCTCTTCCAGTCGGCGCCGGTCCTGCTCGTCCCACGCCCGGGTGTCACGCGGCTGGGTGTACGGCTCGGCCTCCGGCGGATGCCCACCGGCGATGGCCCGCTGACGCACCGTCTCCGCGTCGAACTCCAGCCCCAGCAGGATCGCCAGATTGGTGATCCACAGCCAGATGAGGAAGACGATGACACCGGCCATGGTGCCGTAGGTCTTGTTGTACGAGGCGAAGTTGGCCACGTAGACCGCGAAGCCGGCGGAGGCGACCATCCAGATCAGCAGGGCCAGGAAGCTGCCCGGTGTGATCCAGCGGAACCCCTTCACCTTGGCGTTCGGCGCCGCCCAGTACAGGATCGCGATCATGCTCACGACCAGCAGGACCAGGACGGGCCACTTGGCGATCGACCACACCGTCAGCGCGGTGTCGCCGATGCCCAGGGCGTCTCCGGCCTGCTGCGCCAGCCCGCCCGAGAACACCACGATCAGCGCGCTGATGACGGCCATCACCAGCAGCAGGACCGTCACGCCCACCCGCATCGGCAGCAGCTTCCACACCGGCCGGCCCTCGGGCATGTCGTAGACGGCGTTGGCGGAGCGGATGAACGCCCCCACATAACCGGACGCCGACCACACGGCCAGCACCAGACCGACGACCGCCATCAGCGAGCCGATGCCGGCGTTGCCCTGCAGCTGGTCGACGGCCCGGGTGATGATGTCACCCGCCGAGCCGGGCACGAGCTCGCGGACGTTCTCGGTGACCTTGTCCGTGGTCGACCGGCCGGTCAGGCCCAGCATCGACACCAGCACGAGCAGCGCCGGGAACATCGCCAGCACGCCGTAGTACGTCAGCGCGGCCGCCCGGTCGGTCAGTTCGTCGTCCTTGAACTCCCGCAGGCTGCCCTTCAGTACCGCGCCCCACGACTTCCGGGGCATCTCGGCCAGCGAGTCCGGCGCCGCACGCTCCACCTCCGGGTCCGGCCCGGGTTCCTCGGAAGCGGGGGCGGGGGCGTCATGGCGTTCGGCCTCGGGAGACTCCCGGCGGTCCGCCTCCGGCCCGGAGCGCGGGCTCTGTGACGGCGGGGCCGCGGCCTCGTCCTGCTCTTTACGTCCCGGAATATGCAGCTTCACCATGTGAGCCGGGTAACCCCAGGCCGGGCGCTTAAGCCGTGCTCGTTCGAGCCGGATGCCTCCACTGCCCCGAAAGAGGTTGAGGGAGCGCTCCCACGCCCTGCACGATGCACCCATGACACCGTCGCCCGCCATCCGTCCCTACCGCCCCGAAGACCGTCCCGCCCTCGACGACATCTGCATCCGCACCGCGCACCACGGCGAGGACAGTCGCCCCCACTACGCGGACCCCGGCATCTTCCCGGTGACCTTCGCCGCGCCGTACGTGCATCTGGAGCCGGACCTGGCCTTCGTGCTGGACGACGGGCACGGGCGGGCGGTCGGCTACATCCTCGGAGCGGCCGACACCCCGCGCTTCGCCGAGGCCTTCCGCGCGACGTGGCTGCCCCTGGTCGCCGACCGCTACCCGGAACCTCCCCGGCCGCCGCGCACCCCGGACGAGGTGATGGCGGGCCTGCTGCACCGTCCCGAACGGATGGTGCTGCCCGAACTGGCCGCCCATCCCGCCCATCTGCACATCGACCTGCTTCCCGACTGGCAGGGCCGCGGTCATGGACGTCGCCTGATGCGGACGCTCCTGGGAGCCCTCCAGGACAGGGGAGTGCCGGCCGTCCACCTCTCCATGGCGACCGCCAACACCCGGGGCAGGGCCTTCTACGACCGCATGGGCTTCGAGGAGATCGACGTCCCCGACCCGGGCGAGGCCACCTGCCTCGGGCGCACCACGAAGGAACTCGACCGGCTCTGACCGATACGGAAGTGGCGCGATTCGCCCGTTGCCGACCTGTGGCATCGGATGCAACCTGAGGGTATGGGAGCGCTCCCACCGCGAAACAAGAGCGAAAGCGCGACCGAACGCACGACACCCCCACACCCGAAAGCGAGAGATCATGAATTGTCATGGTCATGAAGTGCGACTTCCGGTGCCCAAGTCCCGTCTGACACTCACCCTGAGCATCCTGGTCGCCGCCCTGCTCAGCCTCATCCCCTGGAGCGGCACCGCCGTGGCCCACGGCTCGGTCGTCGACCCGGCTTCCCGCAACTACGGCTGCTGGCTGCGCTGGGGGAGCGACTTCCAGAACCCCGAAATGGCCCGGCTCGACCCCATGTGCTGGCAGGCCTGGCAGGACAACCCCAACGCCATGTGGAACTGGAACGGCCTCTACCGCAACGGCTCCGGCGGGAACTTCCCCGCAGCCGTTCCCGACGGCCGGCTGTGCAGCGGCGGCCGGACCGAGGGCGGCCGGTACAACTCCCTGGACACGGTCGGTGCCTGGAAGACGACGGACATCACCGGCACCTTCACGGTGAAGCTCCACGACCAGGCCAGTCACGGCGCCGACTACTTCCTGGTCTACGTCACCCGGCAGGGCTTCGACCCCACCACCCGGCCGCTGACCTGGAACGACCTCCAGCTCGTCAAACGCACCGGCAGGTACGCGCCCAGCCAGAACTACGAGATCCCCGTGAGCACTTCGGGACTCAGCGGCCGGCACGTCGTCTACACGATCTGGCAGGCCTCGCACATGGACCAGACCTACTTCCTGTGCAGTGACGTGAACTTCCGCTGACCTGCGCCTCCCCGCCGGACGGTGCCGTCCGGCGGGGCTCGGGCGGCCCGGCCTTCATGAGAGTTCTCCGAAAATTTTCGGGTTGAGTGAACACAGCGGTGCTCCCGTACGTATGGGGCGAGGGGATTTTCATGCCCGGCACGCCACAAGCGCAGGAGAGCACCCTTGGGACGCAACACGCGAAGACGCCCTACCGGACCACGACGCGCGACCTTCGCCGCATTCGCACTGATCCTGGGCGGAGGCGGCCTGATGGCCGCGAACGTCTACGCCTCCGCCACGGACGGAGGTTCGGGCGGTGACTCCGCCGAGACGCGGTCCGGCACGGGGGTTCAGACCGCGGGCGCGACGATCGACTGCCCGGACGTCGGCAGCAAACTGACCTCGGTCCCCGAACAGGCGCGAGGGGAGGTCGACAAGGAACTCGCCCTCCTCGACGAGCAGATAGCCAAGGCCTATCAGCAGCTGAGCGAATCGGCCCAGCAGGTGCAGCAGGACCCCGGCTTCGCCGACAACGCGGTCGTGAACCCGCTGAAGGAGAAGCGGGCCGCGACCCTCGAGCGCATCGCGATCGCCATCGACCGCGTCGGGGACCGCCCCGAAGGGCTCGAGGCCCTGGCCGCCTGCACCGTCGAGGCCGGCAACGAGGCGCCCGCGCAGGGCGAAGCCCAGGACGGCGGCGACGGACAGCCCGCCGAGGAGCAGGGCCAGGCCGGTCAGGAGCAGGGCAACGGGCAGGGGCAGGGCGCCAACGGCGGGCAGGCGGGCAACGGCCCCGTCGCCGCCGACTTCGCGGACATCAAGAGTGTCCAGCCCAACGCGAACGACAAGGTCGGCGCGTCCGGCGGTTCCTTCGCCACCAGTTGCGGTGTGAACGAGAACGGCCTGTTCAACTCCGACAACATCATCGCCGCCCCGGGCGTCACCAACGGCGCCCACCACTTCCACGACTACATCGGAAACCAGGGCAACAACGCCTTCGCCAGCGACCAGGACCTCGCGAAGGCCGGAACCAGCTGCGACGACCAGGGCGACAAGTCGTCCTACTACTGGCCCGTCGTGCGCCTGCAGAACGGTGCCCAGGAGCAGGACGCCCAGAAGCCGGGCGGCGGCATCGAGGGCAACGCCGGCGAGATCGTCACGCCGAAGCAGGTCACGCTGACGTTCGTCGGCAACCCGCGCGAGAAGGTCACGGCCATGCCGCGGCTGCTGCGCATCATCACCGGCGACGCCAAGTCGTTCGTGAACGGCCCGGCCAACGCCAACGCCTCGTGGAGCTGCACCGGTTTCGAGGACCGGCAGCTGAAGGACAAGTACCCGCTGTGCCCGCAGGGCAGCGACGTGGTACGGACCTTCAAGTTCCAGAGCTGCTGGGACGGCCGCAACATCGACAGCGCCAACCACCGCACCCACGTGGCGTTCGCGGACGCCGCCGGGAACTGCCCGTCAGGCTTCCGCCCCATCCCGCAGCTGGTCCAGCGCATCGTCTACGACATCGACGCGCCGAGCCTGCAGGATGGCGGCCGTACGACACCGCTCTTCGCGGTCGACTCCTTCCCGGAGCAGCTGCACAAGCCGGTCACCGACCACGGAGACTTCATCAACATCTTCGACGAGGATCTGATGGAGGAGATGGTCGACTGCATCAACGACGGCCGTAAGTGCGGCGCCGGAGCGGACGGCGGGCAGAACCCGGCGCCGAGCGAGGAGCCCCAGGAGGAGCCGACGAAGACTCCGGAGGCCCCGCAGGAGGAGCCGACCAAAACCCCCGAGGCACCTCAGGAGGAGCCGACGAAGGCGCCGGAGGCCCCCCAGGATGAGCCGACCAAGACGCCCGACGCCCCGCAGAACGGCGACGGCGACGGCGGCGGCAAGCCCGGTGAGCAGGGCGACGACGGTGACGACGGCAAGGGTGGGGCCGCGAAGCCCCCGGC
Source organism: Streptomyces sp. WAC04114 (assembly GCF_019733245.1). NCBI lineage: Bacteria > Bacillati > Actinomycetota > Actinomycetes > Kitasatosporales > Streptomycetaceae > Streptomyces > Streptomyces sp. WAC04114. Next base: position 31,235 of record NZ_JAIGQA010000007.1, on the reverse strand, counting down.
GGACGAGCCGGACGCCGAGCCGAAGCCCGGCGACGCGTCCGCGGCTCCCGGTGGCGCCCGGCCGGAGGTGAAGGCGACGGCCTCCGCCGACGGCAACGCCGCCGAGCAGGGCGGCGGTTCGAAGAACGGTGACGACGAGGACACCGATGGTCTCGGCGACTCCCAGGCCGTCGGCCAGGCGACCAGTGAAGCCCCGACCCCGTCGGCCCCGTCCCGGACCGAGCCGCAGGCGGTCGGCCAGGGCGGCCTGGCCGACACCGGAGCCCAGCTCTGGCCGGCCGCGGCGGGCGCCGTACTGGTCATCGCCGGCTTCGTCGTCCTCCGCCGGGTGAGGCGCAGCCACATGTGAGGCGGCTGAACATCACGCCCCGGCGTGAGGCGGAACGGCGGCGGGATCCCACCGGATCCCGCCGCCGTTCCGCGTCCCCGGCCGGGCCGCACACCGGCACCCTTCGACCGCCGCCGCAACACCCACCCTCTAGCGTGACCCCATGAACCTCACCTGGAACGGCACACGCTGCGGAGGGGCGGCGTGACGCCGTGGGAGATGGCCGCCGTGCTCGCCGCCGGCACGGGCGCCGGGGCCGTCAACGCCGTCGTCGGCTCGGGGACGCTGATCACCTTTCCGGTCCTGCTCGCCACCGGCATGCCCCCGGTCACGGCCACGGTGTCCAACGGCCTGGGGCTGGTGCCCGGTTCCATCACCGCGGCCGTCGGCTACCGCGAGGAACTGCGCGGCCAGCGGCGGCGCGTCCTGCTGCTCGGCATCGGCGCCGTGCTGGGCGGCCTCGCGGGTGCCGTCCTGCTGCTGACCCTGCCCGCGTCGGCCTTCGAACGGATCGTGCCGGTCCTGGTGGGCCTGGCCCTCGTCCTGGTCGCGTGCCAGCCCTGGATCGCGAAGAGGGTGCGCCGCCGTCGCGAGGCGGGGAACAGGCCTGCGCACCGAGACGGCGGTCCCCTGTTGTTCACCGGGCTGACGCTGGCCAGCGTCTATGGCGGCTACTTCTCCGCCGCGCAGGGCATCATCTACGTCTCGCTGATGGGCATGCTGCTCGACGAGACGCTCCAGCGGCTCAACGCGGTGAAGAACGTGCTGGCCGCCGTCGTCAACACCGTCGCCGCCGTGCTGTTCCTGTTCTTCGCCCACTTCGACTGGATGGCCGTCCTGCTCATCGCCGCCGGATCAGCGCTCGGCGGCCTCGTCGGAGCCAGAACGGGACGCCGCTTCAGCCCGGCCGTGTTGCGCACGCTGATCGTGTCCGTCGGCACCGTCGCCCTGGTCCACCTGGTGCTCCACTGACCCCCGGCCCCGTCAGGAAGCGGGGCGCGCCGCGGCCTTAGACCCCTCGGCGTCGATGTGCGGCAAGATCCGGTCCAGCCACCGAGGCATCCACCAGGCGTGCCGCCCGAGCAGCGTCATCACCGCCGGCACCATGAGCAGCCGTACGACGGTCGCGTCGATGAGCACGCTGACGGCCAGGCCGAGACCGAGCATCTTGACCACGATGTTGTCGCTGAGGAGGAACGCCGCGAACACACTCGCCATGATCAGCGCGGCACAGGTGATGACCCGGGCCGTGATCTCCAGGGCGTGTGCCACCGATGCCTTCGCGTCACCGGTGCGCAGCCAGGCCTCGTGGACACGCGACAGCAGGAAGATCTCGTAGTCCATGCTGAGGCCGAAGACGATGGCGAACATCATCATCGGCACGTAGCTCTCGATGGGCACCTTGCCGTGGACCCCGAGAGCGGGACCGCCCCAGCCCCATTGGAAGACCGCGACGACCACCCCGTACGACGCGGCGATCGACAGCACGTTGAGGACGGCCGCCTTGACGGCGACGAGCAGCCCGCGGAACACGGCCAGGATGATCAGGAACGCCAGACCCACCACGACGGCGATGATCACGGGCAGCTGGGAGGCGACGATGTCACGGAAGTCGACCTGGGTCGCCGTCGTACCGGTGACGTACCCCTTGGCGTCCGTGCCCTGGACGACGTCCGGCAGCGTGTCGTCGACGAGACGGTTGGTCAGGTCCGTGGTCTTGGCGTTCTGCGGGGACACGGTCGAGTAGACCGTGCCGATCAGGAGGTCGCCGTCCTGCGTGGGCGTCAGAGGAGTGACGACGGCGGCCCCCTGGACCTTGTCGAGCGACTGCTGTGCCTTCGACGCCAGGTCGGAGCGCTGCGACTGGGGCACGTTCGTCTGGTCGATGACGACCGTGAGCGGCCCGTTCGAGCCGGGCCCGAAGGCGTCGGACATCAGGTCGTAGGCCCGCCGGTCGGTGAAGGAGGTCGGGTCGGCGCCGTCACCGATGTGCCCGAGCTGGATGGAGAACAACGGGATCGCGAGGACCACGACCACGGCGACACCCGCCGACAGGAACGTCAGCGGTCTGCGCTCCACCCGCTGCGCGTACCGGTGCCAGGTGCCCTGCGGTGCGTCCCCAGCCCCGGCTTCGGTCTCGGCGATGGGCGGGCGCACATGGAAGCGGTCGATGTGCCGGCCGATGAAGCCGAGCAGCGCCGGCACGAGGGTGAGCGCGCCGACGACGGCCGAGACGACGGTGACGGCGGCGGCGACACCGAGCAGGGAGATGAAGGAGACCCCGGACGCGGACAGGCCCGCCAGCGCGATGATCACCGTGCAGCCCGAGACGAGGACGGCATGGCCGCTGGTGCTCGCGGCCTGACCCGCGGCCCGCACCGGGTCCATGCCGTCGATGAGGTTCTGCCGGTGCCGGGTGAGCATGAACAGGGCGTAGTCGATGCCGACACCGAGGCCGATCATCGTGGCCAGGGTCGGTGAGACCGTCGCGAAGGTGAAGGCCGCCGCCAGCAGCCCGAGGATGGCGAGACCGGCCACAACGCTGATCAGCGCGCTCAGCAGCGGGACGACGGCGGCGATCACGCTGCCGAACCCGACCAGCAGCACGATGACCGCCACGCCGAATCCGATCAGCTCGCTCACCCGGTCGTCGGCGGACGGCCGGGCGAGCTCGCCGAGCGGCCCGCCGTACTCGACGTCCGCCCCGGCCGAACGCAACGGCTGCACGGCGGTGTCGACGCCGTTGAGGTAGTCGTCGCCGAGTGTCGAGGGCTGCACGTTGAAACGGACGGTGATGTAGGCCGTCTTCTTGTCGTCCGAGAGTGGTCCCACGTTCTGCTGACCGCTCGGCGTGGGCGGGGCGGACAGCGGGTTCTGGGCGGACAGCACGTGCGGGAGCTTCTCCAGGTCGGCGATCGTGGTCGACATCTGGGAGCTCAGCGCGGTCAGGGGCTGCTGGTCGTCGTGCATCACGATCTGGCTGCTGTAGCCGCCGGCCTGGGGATCGTGCGCCTTCAGCACGTCCAGGCCCTTCTGGGCCTGCGCCTGGGGAAGGCTGAAGTTGTCGGAGTACTGTCCCCCGAATTCGCGGCTGACGACCTGCAGTGCCACCAGTGCCACCAGCCAGGCGATGATGACGATGACGAAGTGGCGTGCGCACCACTCGCCCAGCCGCCGCAGTACACCCCCGCGCGCGGCCTTCTGGTCCCCTTCACCGGTGCGGCTGTGCGGCATGGACGTCGTCTCCTGTGTCGGCCGGGAGGTCAATGCCGTCCATTAGATGCGTGCGGGATCACTCGGGCCTTTCAGGCACGCGGACGCCGCGGTACTCCCGGTGGCCGTTCCCCCGAAAGGCCCGCTCCCGTGGACGACGCTCGCCGCCCGCGCGCCCGAGCACCCCTGACCCGAGCGCCACCCCGAGCCCCACCAGTGCGCTGCCCGCCGCCTGCGGGAGCCCGTAGGAGCCGGTGCCGACGAGTGGTGCGGTGCAGGCCGCCGCGACCGGGATGAGGCCGGAGAACAGCGTGGCGCGTTCCGCGCCGATCCGCTGCATGCCCATGTACCAGCACACGAAGCCGACGACGGTGACCACCACCGCCTGCCACAGCAGCGCGGCCGTCTCGACGCCGTCGGGCCGCCGCAGCCACCCGCCCCCGTCGAGCAGCAGTCCGATCGCCGCCGACTCCAGCGCGGCGACGGCGCACACCGCGGCGGACAGCAGCCGCGGCCCGAGCGGCCGCAGCACGGGGACCGCGAGGACCGCGAACCCGACCTCCCCGGCCAGGGCGCAGACCGAGAAGGCGATGCCCGCCTCGTCCGTGCGTCCCCAGCCCTGGACCGTGAAGGCGCCGACGGCCACGAGCAACGCCCCGTACAGCACCGTCCGTTGTGGCCCGCGCCCGTCCAGGAGGGGGACGAGCACGGCGACGACGACCGGCGCACAGCCCACGAACACGCCGGGTACGGCTGGTTCCGCCGTGCGCTCGGCGGCAAGGACGGCCAGGTTGAAACCGACCATGCCGACCGCCGCGAGCAGGGCGAGACGGCCCCACTGGCGGGGTGTCAGGGCCCGCAGCCGGTCGGCGGCGCCTTTCCCGGCCGCCGGGAGCAGTAACAGACAGGCCAGTCCGTAGCGCAGGAACTGGCCGCCGGCGTACGGGTAGTCGCCCAGGACGCTGTTGGCGGTGAAGGACCCTCCGACGAGGACGCAGGCGAGCGCGGCGAGCAGGGCTCCGCGCGTAGTGGTGGCGTTCATGGGGGCAACGCTAGGGAGCCGGGCGGCCCGGGAAGGAGTCCACTTCCGTGCCCGCTTGGTGGACCACTTCCCGGGCCGGGGCGTCAGCCGATGTGGTAGCTGTCTCCGTACACCTTCCAGTCCAGCGGCGTGTTCAGATCGAGGTTGCGCCGGTTCAGGAAGACCCGCTGGGCCGTGTCGACGCGGCTCGTGTCGCTGTGCGCCTCCTCCTGCTTCATGACCCACACCCGCGCGTCCAGGAACGCGTGGAGGTAGGTCACCTCGTCACCGCCCTGCGCCGGCGGCTTCGCCGTCCGCAGGGCCCGCTTGCGGATGTTGCGGAAACTCGTGGGGTCGCCGCCGTCGCCGTGCATGACGATGGCGTCGTAGTAGGCGAACTGGCCCAGCACCCGAAGCCCGTCCGTCTTGCCCTGCCGGACCGCCGGACCGAAGTACACCCGGTCGCGCTCGTCGTCCTGGGCCCGACGGAACTCGGCGTCCCGCGCCGCCCGGCGCCAGTCGCCGGGGAAGCCCGGGTCGAGGCCGTCGTGCGAGTCGGAGCCGTCGACCTCGCGCAGGGCCGGCAGGTACTTCTGGAGGACGTTGCCGGGCTTGCGGGCGGCGTAGAGCTCGACGAGGTCCAGCATGTCGCCGGTGCCGGAGCAGAACCCGATGATGCCCGCGGTGTAGCCGCGGCCGTCGCCGATGTCCTCGATGTACTGGTACTGCGCCTTCCAGTCGAGCGAGGAGTTCTCCGCGCTCGACACGAGCTGCATGGCGATCTCCTTCTTCGCCGGGTCGTCGAGCCCGATCGCACGTGCGGACGCCGTGGCGTGCGACGGCTGGAGCAGCGGGGTGGCCACGAGGGCCGTGCCGAACAGCGCCAGCACGGTGCGGCGCGTGGCCGGGGCCGAGGGGTGTCTCACGGTGCCTCCAAGCGGAGTGGGGGGTTGGAAAAGCGGGCCGTGCAGAACTGATAGGAAGGTTTCCTATCACTGTGAAGGCGCAAGGGAAACAACCGAGTTGAAAGTTCGTAGGGTCGAACAAGCCCGTTCACCCACCGAAACCTCCGAGAGGTACGGCGGGTGGCGAACGCATCGTCGGCCGGGTGGTGCGGGAACGGGCCCGTGACGAGATCCTCGTGGCCACCAAGGTGCCGCCGCTGAACCGGCAGTGGCCCGCCCCGGACGGGGTGGACCCCGCGCAGGCGTTCCCCGGCGAGCACATCCGCGCCGGCCTGGAGACCAGCCTGCGCGCGAGCGGCCTCGACCACTTCGACGTGGTGCAGTTCCACGCGTGGACCGACGAAGGGGTCGGCCGCGGCGAGCGGCTGGAGACGGTCCAGGACCTGAAACGCGAGGGGAAGATCGGCAACGTCGAGCGCAACACCGCCCTGAGCGACGGCCGGCCGCTCATGGACGAGCGGCTCGCCACCCTCACCGGGCACCGGTGCAGCGCAACTTCTACGGCTGAGCGACGCGGCGGGAACCAAGCGACCTTGTCACACGTCAACCCTTTGCCCACCAAGGGCCGAACGGTCGGACCGACCAGCCGGAGAGGGGAATCGCCATGGACGAGGCGACGTCGCAGCAGGGGAGCGAGGCGGAGGGCGCCGCCCGCCGGGCCCGCTTCGGGACACTGCCGGAGCCGGTGCGCGTGGAGGACATGGTCGAGGAGCGGGCGGCAAGCCTGCCCGACCCGGCGCGCACCGCCTACAACCAGGACGAATGGCTCGTGCGCTACTGCCTGTGAGGAGCCCCGCCGGAGGTCTCCGTCTCCGCGCCCAGGTCGCGCAGCCACCGCACGACGTCGTCGGCGTCCTGGGCGCGGGCGATGTCGAGCGGTGTCATGCCGTCGTAGCCACACCAGTGCGGGTCGGCGCCCCGGCGGTGGAGGTACTGCGCGGTGGGCAGGTGCCCGCCGTGGCAGGCGCCCCAGAAGGCGCTGGTGATCTCGTCCGGTGACGGCGGCTCGTCCGCCTCGACGAAGGCCCGGACCCGGTCGAGCAGGCCGAGCGTGGCGGCGTCCTGGAAGGTGACGCGGGCGCCGTACTCGATGAGCCGGTGCGCCGCGCGCCACTGGCCGAATCCCCGGGCGTCGGCGAGTGGGCTGCCGCCGCCGATCACCGCCCCGGGCGCCTCGATGTCGGCCCCGGCCGCGATGAGCGCGTCCAGCACGGGCACGTCGTTGTTGCTGGCGGCCCAGTGCAGCGGCGTCTCCGCGTGCGCACCCTCGAATCGGGCCCGGGGATCGGCCCCGGCGTCGACCAGGGCCGCGACGACCTCCGCACCCCTGGGGAAGTGACCGGGCCAGTCGGCCGCGATGTGCAGCAGGGTGCGCGTGCCCTTGCCGTCCTCGCCCTGCTCGGTGACGCGCGCGGTGGCCAGCGCGGGGTGGTCGGCGAGCAGCCGCCTCAGCCGGGGCAGATCCCCGGTCCGGATCGCCTCCGTGACGGTGACGGCCAGCGGGTCCTGCGATGTCAGCGTCAGCAAGGCGGCCTCCCTATGCCGTCCAGGGCCCCCGATTCTGCCAGCCGGTGCCCTCGTGCACGGCCGTCCGCGGGAATCGGCCGCACCGCCGCCCCGGGCGGTCCCGTGATCACACCCCGGGCCTGCACATTAAGTCACAATCCGGGCACCCGTACGGAGGACATGCCCGCACGCTCAGCCAGGCGTAGCGTCCGGGTAGGAGCGGGAGGACACCATGCCCGGGACCAAGGAGCCCCCCGGCGGCGCCGGATCGCTGGACGACGCCCTGGGGGTGGCACTGGCCGACACCGTGCGCGGAACCGGCGCCTCCATCGGCGGCCTCTACCTCATCGAGGACGCGGAGCCGGTGTTGCGCCTGGTGGCCCTGTGCGGTCTGCCGCCGGCCTTCACCGCGCCCTGGCAGCGGCTGCCCCTCACCGCGCCGGTCCCGGTCGCCGACGCGATCCACGACGACACCCTGATCAGCGTCGCCGGCCAGGAGGAGATGGCGCGCCGCTACCCCCGCGCCGCCGCCGTCCTGCCCTACCCGTTCGCCCTGGCCGCCGTCCCGCTGACCGGCGTACGGCGCTCCTGGGGCGGCCTCGTGCTGATGTGGCCCGCCGGCCGGCCGCGCCGGATATCGCCCCGCGAACGCGGCCACATCACCTCCAGCGCCCGCCGCATGGCCCGGCTCCTGGACGACGCCACCCGGCCACCGGCCCTGCCCGACCAGCCACGTGTCGTGCCCGTGGACGCGACCCGCAACCCGGCGCAGACCGGTCTGGCCGCCACCGACTACCTCGAACGCCTCCCCGAGGGCGCCGCGTCCCTCGACCTGGAGGGGCGCATCACCTTCGTCACCGACACCGCCGCCCGCCTGCTCGGCCGCGCCGCCGACCGGCTCCTCGGCACCCGGCCCTGGCAGTCCCTGCCCTGGCTCGACGACCCCGTCTACGAGGACCACTACCGCACGGCCCTCGTCAGCCGCGCCCCCGTGTCCTTCACCGCGCTCCGCCCGCCGGACCAGCCGCTGACCTTCCAGCTCTACCCCGACTCCAGCGGCATCAGCGTCCGCGTCCTGCCGAGCGCGGAGCGGACCGAGGGCCCGCCGCAGCCCGCCGTCGCACGGCCGCCCGTCGTCGCACCCACGGGGCGCCTCTACCAACTCGTGCACCTGGCCGCCGCGCTCACCGAGTCCGTGACCGTGCGTGACCTCGTCGCACTGATCGCCCACCAGATCCTGCCCGCCTTCGGCGCCCAGGGCCTCGTGCTGTCCGGAGTCGACGCCGGACGGCTGAAGATCACCGGCTACCACGGTTACCCGGCCGACGTCATGGAGCGGCTCGACGCCCTGTCCCTGGACACCGACCTCACCCCCGCCGGCCAGGTCCTCGCCGGCGGCACCCCCGCCTTCTTCGCCGATCCCGCCGAACTGGCCGCCCGCTACCCCGACGCACCCCAGATCAGCGGCAAGCAGGCCTGGGCGTTCCTCCCCCTGATCATCTCCGGCCGCCCGGTCGGCTGCTGCATCCTGTCCTACGCCCGGCCGCACGCCTTCACCGCCGACGAACGCGCCGTCCTCACCTCGCTGTCCGGCCTGATCGCCCAGGCCCTCGACCGCGCCCGGCTCTACGACACCAAACACCGCCTCGTGCACGCACTGCAGCGCGCCCTGCTGCCCCGGGCCCTGCCCCGGCTGCCCGGTCTCGACGTCGCCGCCCGCTATCTGCCCGCCGGTCACGGCACCGAGGTCGGCGGCGACTTCTTCGACGTCCTGCGCCTCGACGACACGACCGCGGCCGCCGTCATCGGCGACGTGGAAGGCCACAACGTCGCCGCAGCCGCCCTCATGGGGCAGGTCCGCACCGCCATCCACGCCCACGCCACCGCCGGCGCCGCACCCGGCCAGGTCCTCGCCCGCACCAACCGGCTCCTGGCCGACCTCGACTCCGAACTGCTCGTCTCCTGCCTCTACGCCCACCTCGACCTGAGCCGGGGGCAGGCGTCCTTCGCCAGCGCCGGACACGTGCCGCCGCTGCTGCGCCACGCCCGGCACCCCGCCGCCGTCCTCGACGTCGAGCCGGGCCCGCTGCTGGGCATCGACACCGGCGACGACTACCCGGTGACCACCGTGCCCCTGCTCCCCGGCACCACCCTCGCCCTCTACACCGACGGCCTCGTCGAGCTCCCCGGCAGCGACGTCACCCGCACCACGGCCGATCTCGCCGGACACCTGGACACCGCCGACGGACACGACCTGGAACGGCTCATCGACCGGCTCGTCCGCCACACCACACCCACCGGACGGCACACCGACGACATCGCGGTGCTCCTCCTGCGGGCCTCCCGCCTGCGCGACGAGCCCGCGTGAGGACGAAGCGGGCCCTCAGACCTGGTCGGGCTGGTCCGCGCGGACCCGCTGAGCCACGTCGCGCAGCTTGAGGTTGTGGTCCTGGGAGATGTGCCGCAGCACGCCGAACGCCTCGTCCTCGCTCATCCGGTGGCGTTCCATCAGGATTCCCATGGCCTCACCGATGGCGTGCCGGGTGTCCAGGGCGCCTTCGAGCTGGTCGATGGTACGGGCGGTCGCCAGGGCCACGGCGGCGTGCGAGGCGAGCAGCCACCCCGCGGCCTCGATGTCCTCGCCGAACGCCCCGGGGGTTCGCGAGTAGAGGTTCAGCGCGCCGAAGTCCTCCTCGTGGGTGTAGAGCAGAACGCCGGTCATGCTGCCGATCCCGAGCTCCCGGGCCGCCCGGCTGTAGTGAGGCCAGGACGGCTGCGGCCGGGTCATGTCGGCGATCCGGAACAGCCGCTCCCCGTCCACGCGACGGGCGGCGTCGAAACACGGCCCCTCACGGAACCGGCCCTGCAACCGGTCCGACTCGGCGACGAAGTCGCCGCACACGGCCAGCGTCTCGGCCCTGCCCTTCGAGACCGTCAGGATCCCCGCCGCGTCGCAGCCCTCGATCACCTTCACCGCCGATGACGAGATCGCGTCCAGCGTCGCCTGCACCGAACCCCGCCCGGCCAGATCCCGGGCCAGCACCGCCATCTGCTCGGCGTACCGCTGCCACTCCACCGCAACCACCGCCCTGCTCGGTCCCGCCCACCGTACTCCGCGCCGTTTCGTACGTCCGTTCGTCCACTCGGCCGGGTGCCCGGGCAGCATGCCCGGTGCCTGGCGCCGCAATCACCGGTACGCCGTCAGCAGCAGCGCCACGTCGTCCGGCCGCTCCCGGGCCCGGCGGGCCGTCCCCACCAACCGGTCGGCGAGATGCTCCACCGAGTCCGCCGGGGTTTCGGACAGGCGGCGCCGTACCGCGTCGATGCCCGTCTCGATGTCGTCGCCCGGCCGTTCCACCAACCCGTCGGTGTACAGGGCGAGAACGCTGCCCGGGGCCAGGGTGAGTGCCGTGACGGGGTACACAGAGTCGGGCTGCACGCCCAGCATGACGCCGCCCACGAGATCCAGTGTCTCGGCCCGCCCGTCGGGGTGGCGCAGCAGCGGCGGGGGATGGCCGGCCCGCACCGCGAGGGCGCGTCCGGTGGCCGGGTCGAGTTCGATGTAGCAGCAGGTGGCGAAGACGTCCGACTCCAGCTCGGTCAGCAGCCGGTTGGTGTGCGTGATGACCTCCTGCGGCGGCCGCTCGCTCGCGGCGAAGGCGTGCACCGCACTGCGCAACTGCCCCATCACGGCGGCGGCGCCGACACTGTGGCCCTCGACGTCCCCGATGACCAGGGCCACGCCACGGCCGGTAGTGATCACGTCGTACCAGTCGCCGCCGATCGCCATGCCCTGCGTACCTGGCAGATAGCGGCCGGTGGTGCGCAGGCCCTCGACGGCGGGCAGCCGGTGCGGCAGCAGCCCCTCCTGGAGGCCGCGGGCGACGGCGGACTCCGCGTCGTAGAGACGCGCCCGCTCCAGCGCCTGGGCGGCCAGGCCGCTCAGCGCAGTGAGGGCGGAGCGCTCGTCGGGGGTGAACCGGTGCGGAGTGTCCCAGCCGAGGATGCAGGAGCCGACGGGGTGGCCGGAGGCGATCAGCGGCAGGAACGCCCAGGCCTGCATACGGTCCAGGGTGATGCCCGGATAGGCGACGGACAGGTCCTCGGGCGAGTCGAAGAACAGGGGGAGCCGCGTGGTCAGCGCGTGGACGCCGGGCAGTTGCGTGTCGAGGGTGACGCCTTCGAAGGGGGTGAGGAAGCCCTCCGGGTAGCCCGACTCCCAGAGCAGATACATCCGGCCGTCGCGGACGGTGTACAGGGCGAGTTCCCGGGCGCCGAAGGCGGGCAGCAGCTGCTCGGACACGGCCCGGCAGACGTCCTGCACGGTGACCGCCTCGGTGAGCACGCTCGCCATCTGCACCACGTGGTACAGGGCGCCGGCCCGCGCGGCGGCCACCGGCCCGGGCGGCGGCGCGGCGGCCGTGAGGCCGGGCCCGGAGGCGGTGCCGGCCTCCGGCCCCTGCTCGGACCCGGTGGGCGGCGGCCCGGTCGGGTAGACCCGGCCGGTCAGCCCGTGCACGTCCGGGTACAGCACGAAGCTCAGCCAGTTCCCGTCGGGACGCCGCACGAGGAAGGACACCTGCTCCTGCGACAGCATCGCCGCCCGGTAGCGGTCCTCGTAGGCGGGATCCCGGAGCCAGGTGATCACCTCCCACGGATAGCGGCCGAAGAGGTCTTCGCGGCCGGAGCCCAGCAACTCCTCGCAGCGGCGGTTGGCGTACGTCAGGCGGCCGTCCTGGTCCAGCGAGAAGAGCCCGTCGGGCAGCCGCTCGGCCGCTTCGGCCGCGGTGAGCCCGCCGCCCGCGTCGACGAGGGCGCCCACCAGGATCCGCGCGGAGCCGGTGCCGCCGTGCACGAGGTGGCCCCACAGCTCGACCGGTCGGTATCCGGCCTGTCCCTCGCCCCGGGACTCGTCCCGCACCCGGAAGTGCCGCGACCTGACCCGGCCGTCGGCCAGGGCGTCGTACCGGCTCTCCCGCAGTTCGTGCAGGTCGTCGGGGTGGACCCGGGCCTCCACGTCCTCGATGGCACCGCCGTGGTCCGCCCGGTCGATCCCCAGCAGTTCGAGGGCCTCGTCGTCCGCCGCGCACCGGTCGCTGTCCAGATCCCAGTCGATGAGCCCGACCTGGACCGGGCGGGCGGCGGAGGTGGGCAGCCGGACGCTGATCGGCTCGTCGTCGTACTCGACGCGGCAGGGGGCGGCGTCCGGGCCCGGCCGGGCGGCGAGGTGGTCGAGGCGCTCCTCCATGACCCGTTCCGCGGGGCGCAGCGCGAGATCCACCGCCTCCGCCTCCATCGGTGGCCGGGCCGCCGAGCGCAGGACGACCAGGACGCCCACGGCCTCGCCGCCGGCCCGGACGGGCTGGTAGGCGGAGCCGAAGGAGTAGGGCAGTCCGGCGGTGAAGTGCGGGAAGCGCACCATGGTGGCCCGCTCGTCCGGCAGCCACAGCGTTTCGTCGCGCCGGTAGGCCTCCGCCATCGGCAGGGCACCGCCCACCGGCACCCGCCACCAGCTCTTGAGCAGCGAGCGGGGCACGCCGGTGACCATGGCGAGCACGAGCGAGCGCCGGTCGCGGGAGCGCAGATAGACCAGGCCGCCGTAGCCGTCGAGATCCCGTACGGCTTCCACCAGCGGGGCCGTGAGGGCATCCTCGATCCGGCTCGTGTCCCCGCCCGGAACCCGGCCGCCGGCCCCGTCCCGGCTCCGGCCGGCGGCTGACCGCGGCCCGTCCGGTATGGCGGCTGCCTCATCCATGTCGCGTCCTCCCGGTACGGACGCACCGGACATCAATCGCTCCCCACCAGGATGTGCCATGGTCGTCGGTCCGGCGCGGTAAGTGCAACCTTTCGGTCCGCCCGGCCGTCTCACCCGATACCAGCAGAATGCAAGCCTCGGGGGCGGCAATGGTACGAATCAGAACAGCATGCGCGACTCTCGCACTCGTGGGCGCCACGGTGGGTGTGGCGGCCGTCCCGGCCGGTGCCGCACCGGCCGGCGCGCAGTCCACCACCCGCGCCACGGCGTGTCCGACCGGCTGGGGAAGCCTCGCCAAGACCGACGCCGGCGCCACGGTCGCTCCGCTGACGAACGTCAGGACCGGCCGGCACACCTGCTTCGACCGGATGGTCGTCGACGTGCCCGGCGCGGGCAGCGGCGTCGGCTACCGGGTGCAGTACGTCGACCGGCTCTACCAGGACGGCTCGGGCCGCCAGATACCGGTGGCCGGCGGCGCCGTCATCGAGGTCCGGGTGTCCGCGCCCGCGTACGACCCGGAGACCGGCGCGGCCACGTACCCGGGCCGGGTGGCACGCCCGCTGCCGGGCGTGGACCTCACGGGTTACCGCACCTTCCGGGACACCCGGTTCGCAGGCAGCTTCGAGGGCGAGACCCAGATCGGCCTCGGCGTCCGCGCCCGACTGCCCTTCCGCGTGCAGCAGCTCGACGACCGCGTCATCGTGGACGTCGCCCACAGCTGGACAGCCACGGGCTGACACGCGGCGCCCGGCTCCATGGGCCGGGCGCCGGGGCCCCGGGCGGGAGCCGGGGTCACGGTCTACGGGGCGGACCCCCGGGGGCGCGGTCCATGAGCCGAGCGCTGGCGCCTCGGCCCATGGGCCGGGTGCCGGTGTCGCCCTCCGTGGCCCGAGCGCCCGGGGGCCACGGCCTCCGGGCCGGGTGCCGGGGCCACCGGCCTCCGGGCCGAGCGTCGGGGCCACGGCCCGCGGACCGGGGGCCGGAGTCGCCCTCCATGGCCTGAGCGCCGGGGCCACGACCTCCGGGCCGAGCGCCGGGGCCACGGCCCGCGGACCGGGTGCCGGGGCGACGGCCTCCAGGCCGAGCGCTGGGGCCACGGCCCACCGACCGGGCGCCTGCGGCGCGGCGGGAGGCGCGGACCACGGGCCGGTCGCACGGCGGTGGTCCCGCCTCAGCCGCCGCGCAACCGGCCCAGTTCCTCCAGTGTCCGCACCGCCGCGCCGGCCAGGCGGGGCCGGTTGCGTACGAAGCGGCGGGCGGCCCGGGCGGGCTCCCGGCCCAGCCAGTGGGCCGCTCCGCCCGGCACCGGCCGTACCACCGCGCCTTCGTACACCCGCAGGTCGCGGGTCTTGAGCGACTCCTTGTAGCGGGCCGGGCCGCTCCCCAGGTCGACGGTCTGGACGCCGTCGGCCGCCGCGGCCTCCAGCATCCTCAACTGCAGCACGAGACCGGGGGAGTACTTGGCGTACGCGCGGTCGTAGGCCGGGAACCACCAGGACAGCACGGTGCGCGAGCGCAGCCCGAAGTGCGCGGCGACGGGCCGGTCCGCGGCATACAGCACGGACAGCACGCCGCGGCACTCCGGTTCCTCGCTCTTCCCGAGCAGCCCCACCAGCCGGGCGATCCACTCCTGCGCGAACCGGTCCCGCCGACCGGTCCGCCGGTACTGCGCCGATTTCCACTGCATCAGCGCCCGCAGCGCGGCCGGGTCCCGGGCGTCGTACACGAACCGCACCGGGCCGACCTGCCGGACCAGCTTGCGCTCCTTGGCCAGGGTCTGTCTGAGGAATCCCGCCGACTGCGCCCGCAGCCGCCGCGTGTACGCCTCGAAGCCCTCGCCGATGTCGACGACCGGGGAGGCGAGCTCCTCGACCGCGTGCGACACGAACACCTCCTGACCGGCTTCCAGATTGTCGAACTCCCAGGACGACAGCCCGCAGACCCGTAACAGCCGGCGGGCGTCCAGCCGGATCCCCGGACGCAGCACGGCCCCCTGACTGTCGGACACCCCCAGGCCGATGGCCCGGCCCCGCCCCAACACCCCCACCTCGTACGGGAAGAACCCCACGGAGGAGCCGTCGTCCAGCAGCACCGCCACTCTGGCTCCCGGCCTGACCTGCCCCACCGCCACGGTGAACGCCGGATCGAGAAAGGGATTCGCCGGGGCGCCGGACTCCGTCCGGATCTCCCGCCACATCTTCTGCTCGTTCGGGCCGAGTTCGTCCGGCCGCAGAACGAGAACGCGCTTTCCAGGCAACTCTGCCTCCTGTGTCATCGGCACGGGGACACACGAAGGCCTGCAGATCACCGCGATTCGGCACCAGGGCAGTACTCGGGCCGCACGGCGCAGGCCGTTGTCGGTACTGCCGTCACTCAGCAGCGAAACGTCTGCAACCGCGCAGCGCTCGGGGCGGATCCGACCGCCCCCGGACACGGTCCCGTTCCCGCCGCACGGAGGTCCGGCCCGTCCCGGCCCGGCACGGCCGCCCCGGTCACCACAGGGTTCACCCCGGCCGCCCCCGCCGCCCGCGGCGTCCGCGCCGCGAACTGCCGCCCGGACGGCTCCTCCTCGCACGGGCACGGCTCCTCGGCCTCTTTGGCCCCTTCGGCCCCGGCACTCCACACCGCGTCCGGCGCCACCGCGGCCACGACTGCCGCGCGCCCCTCGCCCGTGAGCCCCGGGACGACGAGCTGCAGCAACAACAGGCAGGCCACCAGACCCACCACCGTTGCCCAGCGACGCCGCACCATCAGACCCCTGACCTGCGTTCCGGCGGGGGAGCACGAAGTGGACTCGACCCCAGGGCCGACGCCGGACAGGCCCCCCGACACGGCCGGCTGCGCCTTCCAGTAGGCCGAGCCCGACTCCACCCCGTCAAGCCCTGGTGTGACGATTCGTCCCCCTCGGCCGGTTGCCACCGGAAATCCAACGGAAAGCGCTGCCGCCGAGGGGGTGTTCAGTCGCGGTGCTCAGTCGCCCGCGCTCAGCACCTCACCCGGCTTCGGCGCCCGTACGTCGAGCGGCTCGTCGAAACCGCTGAACGCCGTCGTGGTCTGCTGTGCGGCGCTCTTGTAGACCGTCTTCAGCAGATACGGCTCGCCCTCCCGGGCCACGTAGAAGGTGTACGTCCCTTCCTTGTCCGCCTTGTCGGTGACGATCAGTTCGATGGCCTCGATGTCTCCGACACGCGCGGATCCGCCCTTCTTCGCCGTTCCGAACGAGTCGAAGGGCCGTTCGCAGGAGGTGAGTCCGTTGCCGCCCGCGGCGCCCTGCTTCACGGGGGTCTTCACCCAGAGCCTCTGCTCGCCGGTGACACCCGGCTTGTTCTTCCACTTCCGCAGGTAGGCCCGGTCCGGACGGACGTAGTCGGTCTCGTCCAGGCGGATCTGCTCCAACGTGCCGCCCTTGGACCAGGTCGTCCTCGACCGGCACCGGCTGTCCAGGTCGGTCACGAGGCGGCTGGTGACCGTGCCGCTGCTCGTGGTGCGGTTGGTGATGTCGACGGTGACGGAATCCAGCTTCCGCATCCTGGCGTTGGCCTCGTCGAGGATGTCACCGGCGGATCTGTCCTCGTCGGTGCCGCCGGCCCCGCACCCGGCCAGCGCCGCGCTCGCCAGCAGGCAGAGCGCGGTCGTCGTCACGGAAGCCATGGCCCGCACGGAGCCCCCCTGTTGATCGTGTCGGCCGATGATCAGCAGGGGAGCTTACCCGTCGGCCTGGGTGCTACGTCTCGTGGACCAGCTCGATCGCCCTGCCGAGGGTGTCGAGCCGGTCGTCGAGGGTGTCTCCGGCCGGGTAGAGGCGAACCGTGTCCACCCCGGCGTCGCGCCAGACGCGCAGGCGCCGCCGGATCATCTCCTCCGTGCCGATGAGGGTGGTGGCCAGCACCATCTCGTCGGTCACCAGAGAAGCCGCACCGTCCCGGTCGCCCCCCTGCCAGCGCCGGCGTACCTCCGCCGCGATGTCGGCCCAGCCCTGCCGGCTGTAGGCCCGGTTGTAGAAGTTGGTCGACGCGGAACCCATGCCGCCCAGGCTGAAGGCGAGTTCCTTCTTCCGTCCGGCGACCATGGCCGCCAGCGCCTCCTCGTCCCGGGCGAACGCGACCTCGGCGCCCTGGCAGACGTCGAACCCGGCACGCTCACGGCCGGCGGCGGCCAGACCCTCGTCCAGGGGAGCGAAGTAGGCCTCCGCAGCGCCCTCGGGGACGAAGCTCGTGCCGAGCCAGCCGTCCGCGACCTGGCCGGTCAGGCGGAGCATGGCGGGGGACAGCGCGGCCAGATAGACGGGCACGGGATGCTCGGCGCGCATGGACAGGCGCATCGGCACCGCCTCCCCGCCGGGCAGTGGAATGCCGAACTCCGAGCCGCTGTAGGAGACTTTGCCGCCTGCGACGACCTGCCGCACGATCTCCACCGTCTCCCGCATCCGCGCCAGAGGGCGGGCGAACGGCACCCCGTGCAGGCCCTCCATCACCTGCGGCCCGGACGGGCCGAGCCCCAGCAGGAACCGGCCGCCGGACAGGTTGGACAGCGTGATCGCCGTCTGCGCGAGGGCGACCGGCGTGCGTGTGCCGATCTGCATGACTCCCGAGCCGAGCAGCATCCGCTCCGTACGGGCGGCGTAGAAGCCCAGGGCGGACGGAGCGTCCGAACCCCAGGCCTCGGCCACCCAGCAGACGTCGAGCCCCAGCTTCTCGGCCTCCATCACGAAGTCGGCCTGCCGGGACCAGGAACCGAGAGCCGCCGCCTCGACGGTGGTCGCCGCGCGCATCACGCCTCCGCCCGCTGCCTGATGTGCTCCAGCGTCGCGGTCATGCCCCGCTCGAACTCCCGCAGCCTCACGAACACGATCTTCTGCTCCTTCTCCGGCATGGCATCGATCGCGAACGACAGCCCCGAACGGCCGGGCCCCATCCGCATCCACTGCGACAACGCGGTTCCGCCGTCCTTCGGCTCGAGCCCGAACCGCCAGACGGCACTGGGTTCCGCCGGGTCCCCGACCGCCCAGGCGAACTCCCGCTCCGGATCGCACGCGACGACCGTCGACGTCGTCTCCCACTCCCCGAACCGCTCGTGCCTGCTCCGGCCGACGAACCGGGCCCCCACGGCCGGCCCGGACGCACCCTCCGCCCACCGCGCCGACAGCAGTTCCTCGCTCATCTCCGGCATCCGCGTCACATCCGACACCAGCGTCCACACCCTCCCCGGCGGGGCGGCGACCCACGTCGTCACCTCGACCGTCGGTTGGTCCGCGTACCGCGCGCCCGTCCACTCCATCGTGTGCGGCCTCCTCGTCGACAGGGACTGTGGTCCACAGAGTTGCGTAATGAGACTCACCAGGTCAAGAGTGCTTGGGATCTAGTGAGGTGAGGTGGCGTGCGGATGTGCCCCGGTGCGCGGAACCGCGTCGGCAAAGCCGCGTACGCTACCGATGGCGCCGCCCCGAGAGATCTTCACGTCTGACGGGTGCGGCGGGGGAGCCATCCAGGATGGTGGTGGCAGAGCCGACGTGTCGGCAGGCACCATGGTCACGGCGGGGCACGGTCCGCGGGAGCCCGCCCGCGCCGGCCCTCGAGCGGAGGACGACATGGGATCGGCGATGGACGAGCGGTTTCACCGCCGGCAGAGGTGGGCCGCCCGGGGCGCCCTGGCCGCGGCCGCGCTGGCGGCGTTGCTGCCGCTCGTCTCCGGCGGCCTGCGAGGACTGCTCCTGCTCGTGGCGGGCCTCGCGGGACTCGCCCTGACCGCGGCCGCGCTCTGGTGGGTGCTGTCCCGGCGGGGAGTGGTCCGCATCGCGTCGGCCGCGCTGGCCGTCGTCGCGCCCGTCGGCCTCATCACCCTCTTCGCCACCGCGAATCTGCTCTGGGTGGTCTTCGTCTCCCTGCTCCTGTGGTGCGGGGCGGTCTGGAGCGGGCGCTACGCCCTGCGCAGCACGGGCCTGCGGACCGTTCGGGTCAAGGAGTACCGCACACCGCCGCCGCTGCGTCCCTTCCTGCTGCTCAACCCCCGCTCCGGCGGCGGCAAGGTCGAGAAGTTCAACCTGCAGGAGAAGGCCGAGTCGCTGGGGGCCCGGGTCGTCCTGCTCGACCCGGACCAGCAGCAGGACGTCACCGCCCTGGCCAAGGCCGCCGTCGCCGACGGGGCCGACCTCCTGGGCGTCGCGGGCGGCGACGGCACCCAGGCCCTGGTCGCCGCCGTCGCCGCGGAGCACGGCCTGCCGTTCCTCGTCATCGCCGCGGGTACGCGCAACCACTTCGCCATGGACCTGGGCCTGGACCGGGACGACCCCGCCACCTGTCTCGACGCCCTCACCGACGGTGTGGAACTCCGTGTCGACCTCGGGTTCGCCGACGACCGCCCGTTCGTCAACAACGCCTCGTTCGGCGTGTACGGGGCCGTCGTCCAGAGCCCCGGCTACCGCGAGGACAAAGTGGGCGCGGCCCTGGAGCGGCTGCCCGACCTGCTCACCCGGCAGAGCGGGCCGCGCCTGACCGCCACCGCCGACGGCATCACCGTCGCCGACCCGCAGGCGATCCTGGTCAGCAACAACGCCTACCGCATGGACGACCCCTTCGGCTTCGGCCGGCGCGAGCGGCTCAACTCCGGGCGGCTGGGCGTGCTCGCCGTCCGCGTGGACAGCGCCGTGGAAGCCGCCGAACTCCTGCTGTCCCCGCGCCCGGAGGGGCTCACCGTGCTCACCGCCCAGCACGTCGTCGTCGATGCCGATGAACCGCAGCTGGAAGTCGGTCTCGACGGAGAGGCGCTCACCATGCCCGCCCCCGTCCACTGCCGCATCGCGCGCCGAGCCCTGCGCGTCCGGGTGCCCCGCGACCGCCCCGGAGTCCCCGAGGCGCCCCCGCGTCTCGACTGGCGCCGGCTGCGCAAACTGGCCGCCGCGGTCGGCCGCACCGCCGTGCCCACGCGCTCCGGGCGCACCTGAGCCCTGGCGCGGTCGTCACGCGCGGGGGCGCCGGGCGCACCTGAGCGCCGGCAGGGCCGTCACGCACGAGGTCCCCCGCGCCGTGCGGCGCGGGGGACCTCGTGCGTCGCGCCGTAGGTCAGGCCTCCTTCGGCCCCGCCTGCTGCACCACCTCGAAGGACCACAGCGTGGAACCGCTCGCCGCGGGCTTGGGCCGTTCGCCGCCCTCGCCGCCGCCCTGGTGCGCGCTCTTCATCGGCCCCTCCATCCAGGCCTGGAACGACTCCTCGTCACGCCACCGCGTGTAGACGAGGTAGGTGTCGGTGCCCTCCACCGGGCGGAGCAGCTCGAACCACTCGAACCCGTCGGAGTTCTCCACGGCGTGCGCAC
Source organism: Streptomyces sp. WAC04114 (assembly GCF_019733245.1). NCBI lineage: Bacteria > Bacillati > Actinomycetota > Actinomycetes > Kitasatosporales > Streptomycetaceae > Streptomyces > Streptomyces sp. WAC04114. The sequence continues at coordinate 11,138 of NZ_JAIGQA010000007.1, read as the reverse complement.
GGGAGGCGAACCGCTTCTCCAGCGTCTCCCGCTGCTCGGCGGGCACGGTCAGCACGTTGATCTTGACTACGCTCATGCGCCCCATCTTGCCCGATGGCGCGTCCGCGCAGGATGAGCCCTCCACCTCGGCCATGTTTTGAACGTGTTCAAAAGTCGGCTAGGGTCGCTTCCATACGTCGAGGGGGAGACCTTCATGAAGTTCGTGATGCCCGGCGGTACCGGGCAGGTCGGCACGGTCCTGAAGCGCGCGCTGAGCGCGGCGGGACATGACGTCGTGGTGCTCAGCGGGAACCCCGCAGGACCTGGCGAAGTGCACTGGGACGGCGAGACCCCGGGGCCCTGGGCGGCCGAGATCGACGGCTGCGACGTCGTGGTCAACCTGGCCGGGCGGAGCGTGAACTGCCGCTACACGCCCGCCAACCTCCGGCAGATGATGGACTCGCGGGTCCACTCCGCCCGGGCCGTGGGCGAGGCGATCGCCGCGGCCGGCCGGCCGCCCCGGGTCTGGCTGCAGATGAGCACCGCGACCATCTACGCACACCGCTTCGACGCACCCCACGACGAGAGCACCGGCGTGATCGGCGGCACCGAACCCGGCGTCCCCGGTTACTGGGGATACAGCGTCGACATCGCCAAGGCCTGGGAGCGCGAACAGGAGAGCGCCGGCACCCCGCGCACCCGGAAGGTGGCCCTGCGCGCCGCCATGGTGATGAGCCCGGACCGCGGCGGCGTCTTCGACGTCCTGCTGCGCCTGGCCCGGCTCGGCCTCGGCGGCCCGGTGGGCGGCGGCGCCCAGTACATGTCCTGGATTCACGACCGGGACTTCGCCCGGGCCGTCGAGTTCCTGGTGGCCCGGGACGACATCGAGGGCCCGGTCAATCTCGCCGCACCCGAGCCCCTCCCGCAACGCGCCTTCATGCGCGCCCTGCGGGCCGCGGGAGGCGTCCCGGTGGGCCTGCCCGCGACCCGCTGGATGGCGGAGATCGGCGCGTTCGTCCTGCGCTCGGACACCGAACTGCTGCTGAAGAGCCGCCGCGTCGTCCCCGGTCGCCTGCTCGAAGCGGGCTTCGCCTTCGAGCGTCCCGAATGGCCGCAGGCCGCGGACGACCTCGTACGACGTCTCCGCGGCCGTGCGGCCGGATGACCTCGGCTCAGCTCTGCGCCTTGCCCTGCTCCAGCGCCTTGCCGGTCATGTCGGTGACCTGCCCGGCCGGCGGCGCTTCCGCCTCCACCTCGGTACCGAAGTCGGTGAAGTCCATGACCGTGCGCACGGTGACCTCCTCGGGCGCGGACGAGGCGCCGGAGGAAGATCGCTGCTTCGCCTCCGGGGCCTTCACGGTCATGTCGATCTGCTGACGGCGCATCCGGCCCTCGTCGTCCAGCCAGACGTCCATCGGCAGGGTCGGGCCGACCTGCTTGCGCAGGGTGTCGCCCTGGGGGAGCTCGGCGACGTCGACGGAGACGCGGTAGTGCGTGGTCTCCACCCCGTTGACCGTCGCCGAGCCCTTCTTCGTCACGTCCTTGTCGGTGATCGCCTTGGCGTACGCCGCGGACTGCGCCGGATCGCTCATGGACCGGCCGCCGGTGCCCTGCTGCGCGGCGACCTTCCCCAGATCGATCTTGATCCAGGGCTTGCCGCCCGGCGCCTGGCCCTTGGGCATCTTCTGGTAGAGGACCTGGTCGACGACGCGTTGCTCGATCCGCTGCCCCTCCATCGTGAGGGTCATGACGCTGTCGCCGTCGTCCAGGTCCACCGCGCCCTGCCCGCTCGCGGTCTGCGAGGCGCCCTGAGCCGAGGTCTGCACCCGCAGCTTCACCTTGGCGGTGTCCTCCTCGGCCGTCCTGTCGTAGGCCGAGCGCACCGCCTGTGTGCCCTGCTCCCGGGCGCCGGCGCTCGACTTCGCCGAGGTGTCCCGCGTGCCGTCGCCCGAGTCGCCGTCGTCGCCGCAGCCGACCAGCACCGTCCCCGCCAGAACCCCGGCGACGCCTAAGACGCAGACCCGCCTGCCGTTCCCCGCCCTGCGCATCGAACCAGCTCCTCTCAGGTGTGTGATGCGACCCAAGTGCCCAAGCCGGGCATGAACACACCTGCGGGGCGGGGGAGTTGGATACCGGGAGAAACGGGCGTCACGGTCAGTGGCGACCCCTGAGCTTGCCGAGCAGACGCTGGGCCTGGGCCCGCTTGCGGGGGTCGGCCGCGGCCCGCCGAGCCTGGTCCACGGCCCGCCGCCCCTGCGGGCTCCGGGCGAACTGCTTGATGCGATCCAGCATTCCGGCCATGACGCACCTTCCTTCCTGTCGCGCTGTCGCTTGCCTGTACTGCGCCTACCCTGCCGACGACGTGCTCAGGCACACCGCTGCCCGCTCGGCGCGCGACCGAATGTGTTTGCGGCCGGAGACAGAGGCAAGTCGGTGTCCATGACTGAAGAGAACAAGCGCACGAATCAGAAGGCGACCACCGTACGGACCGCGGAGTCCAAGGCCCGCAGCACGGCGGACAAGGCCACCGCACCCGCGTCCCAGGCGGCGAAGGGCGCCGCGGGCAAGGCCGGTGAGGCGGCGTCAGCCGCCAAGTCCGGCGCGGAACGCTCCGCCGAGACCGCGAAGACGGCCGCACAGACCGCGGCCAAGGGCGTCGAGGCCGGCCGCCAGGCGGTCGTCACGGCCTCGGGTCACGTCGCGACCACGGCGAAGACGGCCTGGACGGTCATCGCTCACCGCAAGCTCGTGGCCGCGGGCGTCGGCGCCGGCCTGACCGCATTGACCGCCGCGTCCTACGCCGTCGGACGCCGCGCGGAACGCGGCGCGCACGGCCCCCTCACCCGTCTGACCGGCGGGCGGATCTGAGCACGGCCGGCGCGAGGGCCGTGCCGGCACGAGGGGAGCAGGCGGCGCGACGCGCCACCGGGCGTTCCGGTGGTCCGTAGCGCCGCCTTCCCCGTGTTCCCAGCCCCTCCCCGAATCATGGCCTGGCGCACATCCGTCCCTCACCGGGGTGCCCCCCTCGCGCGTCACCGCCCTGACGGGGAAGGATGAGACCGCAAGCGAAGGATCAACCCATGCGGAGGAGCGGGCCCATGCAGCACGAGCGAGCGGGAAGTCCGGCCGGACCCGAGGATCTCGTCGATGTCGCTCGGCTGGTCACCGCGTACTACGCGCGCCGGCCCGACCTGGACGACCCGGGCCAGCGCGTCACGTTCGGGACCTCCGGACACCGCGGATCGTCCCTGGCGGCCGCGTTCAACGACGACCACATCGCCGCGACCAGCCAGGCCATCTGCGAGTACCGCGCCGGCCAGGGCATCGACGGTCCCCTCTTCCTGGGCGCCGACACCCACGCCCTCTCGGAGCCCGCGCGGGTGACCGCCCTCGAGGTGTTCGCCGCCAACGAGGTGACCGTGCTGATCGACGACGCGGACGGCTACACGCCCACCCCGGCCGTCTCGCACGCCATCCTCACCCACAACCGCGGCCGCACCACCGGCCTCGCGGACGGCGTCGTCGTCACGCCCTCCCACAACCCGCCCGCCGACGGTGGGTTCAAGTACAACCCGCCGAGCGGTGGCCCCGCCGCCTCCGACGCGACCTCCTGGATCCAGGACCGGGCGAACGAGATCATCCGGGGCGGCCTGAAGGACGTACGGCGCGTCTCCTACGCCCGTGCCCTCGCCGCACCCACCACCGGCCGGTACGACTTCCTCGGCACCTACGTCGCCGACCTGCCCGACGTGCTCGACCTGGACGCGATCCGCTCGGCCGGTATCCGGATCGGCGCCGACCCCCTCGGCGGGGCGTCGGTCGCCTACTGGGGCCGCATCGCCGAACAGCACGGCCTCGACCTGACCGTGGTCAACCCGCACACCGACCCCACCTGGCGGTTCATGACGCTGGACTGGGACGGCAAGATCCGTATGGACTGCTCGTCGCCGTACGCGATGGCCTCGCTCATCGAGCAGCGCGACCGCTTCCAGATCTCCACCGGCAACGACGCCGACGCCGACCGGCACGGCATCGTCACCCCGGACGCGGGCCTGATGAACCCCAACCACTACCTGGCCGTCGCCATCTCCTACCTGTACGCCCACCGCGACCGCTGGCCGGCCACCACCGGCATCGGCAAGACGCTGGTCTCCTCCGCCATGATCGACCGGGTCGCCGCCGACCTGGGCCGCGAGCTGGTCGAGGTACCCGTCGGCTTCAAGTGGTTCGTGGACGGACTGGCCGGCGGCACCATCGGCTTCGGCGGGGAGGAGTCCGCCGGGGCGTCCTTCCTGCGCCGGGACGGCTCCGTGTGGACCACCGACAAGGACGGCATCCTCCTCGCGCTGCTCGCCTCCGAGATCACGGCGGTCACCGGGAAGACCCCCTCCGAGCACTACGCGGCGCTGACCGCCCGCTTCGGCGAACCGGCGTACGCCCGCATCGACGCCCCCGCGACCCGCGAGGAGAAGGCCCTGCTGGCCAAGCTCTCCCCGGCCCAGGTCAGCGCGGACACCCTGGCCGGGGACGCGGTCACCGCGGTGCTCACCGAGGCCCCCGGGAACGGCGCGGCCATCGGCGGCATCAAGGTGACCACGGACAACGCCTGGTTCGCGGCCCGCCCCTCGGGCACCGAGGACGTCTACAAGATCTACGCCGAGTCGTTCCTGGGCCCCGACCACCTCGGCCGGGTCCAGGAGGAGGCCAAGTCCGTCGTGCTGGCGGCCCTGTCCGGCTGACCGCGGACACACCACAGCCCGGGCCACCACACGGGGCCCGGGCTGTACTTTCGCATGTCAGCTGCGCAGGCTGCGGGCGGGCAGGACGACATGCGCCGCCGAGGCCATCGCGTCCTCGTCCGAGGTGAAGGCGGCGAGCACCTCGGCGTCACCGGGCTCGGCGCCCTCCGGCCACGGCCGCGTGGCGGAGATGAGGTAGGCGAAGCCGAGCTCGCCGACCGTCTCCAGCCAGGTCTCCGGCGGAACGAACTGGGACTTGAGGTGCTGCACGGTGAGGACGGCCGGCCCGGGCACGACGAGCAGGCTCACCGGCAGACTGGGCCGCTGCGCCGCGTGGACGAGCCCCTCGCCCAGGGGCGGCCCGGCGCCGACCAGCAACTGCTCGATGGCCTTCGCAGTGCCCTCCGGACACCGTTCGCCCTGTCTCCGAGGGAGCAGGCCAGCAGATGGGGGACCTCGTTCCGTCGGGGGTCGTGCCCCGCCAGGAGTGGACGACGAGGGAACCCAGGTCGTCGGTGGACACGGACTGCGTTTCGGGTGAGATCGAGGTCACCGCGGAACCGTGCCGGCGCACCTGACGGCCCCCGGTCCGCCGTCACCCGAGTGGACCAGCCGCCGCCCGGCTCTCCACACGAACGAGGGGTCCGCGTGCCCGACATGCCCGCGATACAGGACACTGGGTGAAGATCCGACCGGGAAGGACCGACACGTGATCATCTTCGGCACCAAGGGATACCTGTACCAGCTGGCGATACTGACGCTGGTGTGCGGCCAGTGCGGAAACCCCGCCGCCCATACGCTCAGGAAGCGCGTCACGAAGTTCACCCTGTTCTTCGTCCCGCTGTTCCCGATCTCGACGAAGTACCTGACCCAGTGCACCTTCTGCGGCGCGGAACAGAAGGTGACCAAGGAGCAGGCGGATCACCTGCAGACCCAGAGCACGAGCGGCCCGAGCGGCCAGGCGTACGGGCAGCCGCAGCAGCACGACCGGTTCTGACACCCGCGGGCTCGGGCGCGACCGGACCGCTCTCGCGGCGGGCCCCGACACCGGCCACCGGTGGTCGGCCATCGGCCATCGGCCCAGCCTCGCCGGTCGACGCTTCGGCGGGCGTCGAAGCCTCCCGCCCGTAGCGTCCCGAGGCATGACGCCCCGCACCCACCTCGTGATCCGGCCCAGCATTCTCTACTTCGGCACGCCCGTGGTCCTGCTGACCACCGAGAACGCCGACGGCACCTGCAACCTCGCCCCGATCTCCTCCGCGTGGGCCCTGGGGCGCCACCTCGTCCTGGGGCTCGGCAGCGAGAGCCACACCGCGCGCAATCTCGCGGAACGCCCGGAACTCGTGATCAACGTCGCCTCGCCCGATCTGTGGGAACACGTGGAACGCCTCGCACCGCTGACCGGGGCGGACCCCGTGCCGGAGGCCAAGCGGCCGGTCTACCGGCACGAGCGGGACAAGTTCGCCGCGGCCGGGCTCACCCCGGCCCCCGCCGACCTGGTGAAGCCCGCGCGGGTCGCCGAGTGCGCCCTGCAACTGGAGGCCCGGGCCCGCGCGCTGACTCCGGGCGGAGCGGGCCTCTTCGTCACCGTCGAGTGCGAGGTCCTGCGCGTCCACGCCGCCGAACGCGTCGTCGTCCCCGGCACTCAGTACATCGATCCCGCCGCCTGGAGCCCGCTCATCTACAACTTCCGCCACTACCACGCCCTGGCCCCCGAGATCGGCCGCGGCTTCCGCTCCGAAACGGCCGGAACCAGCTCCTGATCACATCCGATGTGGCAACCGGGGCTTCCCGGGTACCCGCCCTTCGCGGGCCCGGACCTGCGTGGGCCGATGGGCCTCCTGCAGTCGATCAGTGAATTCGGAGGCATTGAGATGAGCACCATCAAGGAAACCGTGGAAGTCGATGTCCCCGTCCACACCGCCTACAACCAGTGGACGCAGTTCGAGGAGTTCCCGAACTTCATGGAGGGCGTCGAGGAGGTCAGGCAACTGGACGACCGCCACAGCCACTGGACCACCAAGGTCGGCGGGGTACGGCGCGAGTTCGACACGGAGATCGTCGACCAGCTGGCCGACGAGCGGGTCACATGGCGCACGACCAGCGGGGACACCCACCAGCGGGGTTCCGTCCGCTTCGAGCGCCTGGACGACACCCACACCAGGGTGGAGCTCGTGATGGAGGTCGAGCCCAGCGGAGCCGTGGAGAAGGTCGGCGACATGATGGGCACCATCGACCGCCGGGTGAAGGGCGACATGAAGCGCTTCAAGCAGTACATCGAGGAGCGCGGAGTGGAATCCGGCGCATGGCGCGGACGCGTCCAGCCCGGCGACAGCACCGGCGGCCCCGGCCCCATCCTCTGACACCAGCCCCGCATCCGGAACCCGGCCTCCCTCGTGAGGCCGGGTTCTTCTGTGCCCGCATGACCCTCGCTCGGGGAGAAGGCGTGGACTTTCGGCCAACGTTATGACATGCACCTGTCCATATCGGTCTGCCGGTGGCACGCTGCCCCTGACTGTCCGCAGTGAGACCCCTGCCTGACCGGGTGGACGGCCTGCCGCCACCCGGCCCCCACAGCAGAAGGAGACCGCGTGATGGGCAAACCCCGCAGCGCCCGCTCGACCGGTGGCGACACCCGCGTCCGCCGGTCCGTCCTCGGCGCACTCGCCGGCGTCGCCGCGCTCCTGGCCACCGGCATCACCACCGCGCCGGCGAGCGCCGCACCGGACCACGGCATGACGACCCCCTCGGCGCAGCAACGCGCCCTGGCCTTCTGGACCCCGCAGCGGATGCGCGAGGCCACCCCGCTCGACCTCCTGACCGTCGACCGCTCCGACGTACGGACACCGGCACCCCGCAAGGGCAAGGCGGCGGTCGTGCCCCCCAGCGCGCCGGCCTCCGCCACCGGCCCCCTGGCCTTCCCGCACGGCGGCGGACCCTGGTCCGGCGGGGGAGCGGTCACCAAGACCGCGGGACGGGTCTTCTTCAGCTACCAGGGCCGCACCGCGTCCTGCTCCGGCAACGCCGTCACCAGCGCCAACAAGAGCACGGTGATCACCGCGGGCCACTGCGTGAAGCTGGAGGGCTCCTGGCACACCAACTGGGTCTTCGTGCCCGGCTACCACGACGGGCAGCGCCCGTACGGCACCTGGACCGCGGCCAAGACCCTCTCCACGCCGCAGTGGACGGCGAGTGAGGACATCAACTACGACATCGGCGCGGCCGTGGTCGCCCCGCTGGACGGGCAGAAGCTGACCGACGTCGTCGGTGGCCAGGGCCTGGCCTTCAACACCGGCTACAACAAGGCGATGTACTCCTTCGGCTTCCCGGCCGCCGCGCCCTACGACGGCGAGAAGTTCATCTACTGCAGCGGCACCACCACCCGCGACTTCCTGCTGTCCAAGGACCACGGTCTGACCTGCAACATGACCGGCGGCTCCAGCGGAGGCCCCTGGTTCACCCAGTTCAGCGAGGCCACGGGGACCGGCCTGCAGTCCTCGGTGAACAGCTTCAAGTACAACTTCCTGCCGAACGCCATGTACGGCCCGTACTTCGGCACGGACGCGCAGAACCTCTACCAGAGCGCCCAGTCGTCCTGATCCACCGCCGCACCACTGATCACCTTGCCGCAGTTGCGGTGTCGCGGCAGCCCACGAACAGGTGGGCAACCTTCGCCCCCCTCGACGGTTCATGTCGTCGGGGGGTGGCCATGGCAGCGCACCATCAGATCGCCTTCTTCCTGCGGGAGCCGGCGCGGCCGGAGCCTGAGAGGCGTGCCGCGGCGCTGAAGGGGTCGGGGAGGACAGGCCGGGGCGAGCACGGCCGCCCTCGGTCTCCGCTTCTTCTGGGCGGCGCGCATGGTCGCCCTGGGGACGGCCCCGGAGGCGGTCCCCCTGCGGCGCCTGACCGCCGGCACCCTCGCCCCCGTCCTGCGCCGCGCCACGGGCGACCCTCACCACCGCGGCCGTGCCCGGCAGTTGGCGCGCGAGCTGGCCGGGGAGGACGGCGTGGCCCCGGTCCTGGCCGCGCTGGACCGTCTCACTTCGTGACCGCTCCGCCCTCCCGGGACGGCTTTCCGGGGCGGAAGCGCCGGTGCAGCCGGATCGCGACCGGGGCCGCGGTGAACACCGAGGAGTACGTCCCGACGGCGAGGCCGATGAGCAGGGCCAGGGCGAAGTCCGTGAGCGAGGAACCGCCCAGCACGGCGAGGGCGGTGAGCATGAAGGCCGCACCCATGCCGGTGTTCACCGTGCGGGGCAGGGTCTGCAGGATCGCCTGATTCACGGTGCCGGCGAACGGCGACCCCGGGGCCCGCCGGGTCAGCTCCCGGACCCGGTCGAAGAGGACGACGGAGTCGTTGACGGAGTAGCCGATGACGGTGAGCAGGGCGGCGAGGAACACCCCGTCGACCGGCTTGCCGAGCCAGGCGAAGACCCCGAGCAGGACGACCACGTCGTGGAGCAGAGCGACGACCGCGGCGGAGCCCAGCATCCAGCGGAAGCGCGCCGCGAGGTAGACGAACTGCGCGCCGAGGGCCACCGCCAGCGCGATCAGGGCACCTCGGCGCAGTTCCTCGCCGAGGCTGGGACCGATCAATTCGTCGCGGACCTTGTCCGCCCGGCCGTCCAGGTCGCGCAGGGCGCCGGTGACCTCGGCCTCCTCGGCGTCGGTCAGCGGATCCGTACGCACCGTCAGACCCGTCTCGCCGGAGGACTGCACGACCGCCCGGGGGAAGCCGGCGTCGGCGAGCGCGGTACGGGCCCGGCCGGGGTCCACGGGGGCGCTGGTGGTGTATTCGATGAGGCGGCCCCCGGTGAACTCCACACCGAGGTCGACACCGCGCACCACGATGCCGGAGCCGGCCAGCGCGAGCACTGCCGCGGAGGTGACGAGCCATCGGCGAGGGCGGCGCATCAGGAGCGGGTTGCGACGGGTGAGGCGCTCGCGGACCGCGCCGATGGTGGCGATGCCGGTGAGACGGGGGCGACGGCACACGCCCGGGCGGCTCGCGGCGAACTCGGCGAGCACCCGGCTGATGACCAGGGCGCTGAACATGGAGGCGAGCACTCCGATGCCGAGGGTGACGCCGAAGCCGCGCACGGGCCCGGACGCGAGGAAGAACAGCAGGGCGGCCGCGATCAGCGTGGTGATGTTGGAGTCGGCGATCGCGCTCAAGGCGTTGCGGAAGCCGGCCGCGAGCGACGAGCGGATGCTGGGCCGGCTGCGGGCGGCGTACTCCTCGCGCGCCCGCTCGAAGACCAGCACGTTGGCGTCGACGGCCATGCCGATGGCCAGCACCAAACCGGCCAGGCCCGGCAGCGTCAGGGTCGCGCCGAGGGCGGCCAGGGCGGCGTAGGAGAGCAGGCCGTAGCAGGCCAGGGCCACGGCGGCCAGGCCGCCCATCAGCCGGTAGACGACGATGATGAACAGCGAGGTCAGCGCGGTGCCGATGGCCGCCGCCCAGGCACTGGCGGTGATGGCCTGCGCGCCGAGGGTGGGGCCGACGGTGCGCTGCTCGACGGTCTCGACGGGCACGGGCAGGGCGCCGCCGTTGATGAGCAGCGAGAGTTCGCGGGCTTCGTCGGGGCTGAAGGAGCCCGTGATCCGGGTGGCGCCGTCGCGGATGCCGGTCCCGCAGGTGAGGGACGGGTCGACCTGCGGGGAGGAGATGACCTTGTCGTCGAGAACGATGGCGACCCGCCGTGCCGGATCGCCCGGGGCCTTGCAGGCGGCCTCACCCGTCAGGTCGGCCCAGCCGTCGCGGCCGGCGCCCTCGAATCCGACGGTGACGTGCCATCCGGCGCCGCCCTGCTGGTCGAACCGTACGGCGGCCTCTTTGACGTCCTCGCCGGTCAGTGAGGAGGGCCCGAGGCGCAGCGGCGTGCCGGACTCGTCGGGCAGGACGCGTTCCCGGGGCCGTTTCGGCAGGGGCCGGGAGGTGTCGTCGGCTTCGTCCGCTGCGCCGAGCACGGGGTGGAAGGTGAGCTGCGCGGTACGGCCCAGGACGGCGGCGGCCTTCTTCGGGTCCTGCACACCGGGCAGTTCGACGATGATCCGGTGGTCGCCGGAGCGCACCAGGGTGGGTTCGGCGACGCCGAGCGCGTCGATGCGGCCACGCAGGACCTCCAGGGTGCGGTCGGTGGCCGCGCTGTCGGCGTCGGTGGTGGGGGTGGAGCGGGTTTCGAGCACGATCTGCGTCCCGCCGCGCAGGTCCAGTCCGAGCCGGATCGGCACGGTGGCGGCGACGTACACGGACAGGGCGAGCACGGCGAGGGCGAGCAGCGCCCTCACGCGCAGGGAACGGTTCAACGGAGCCTCCGGCAGGCACGCCACGGCGGCGGCCTGCGTGGGCCGCTGCCGTGGCGTGCCTGCCGGAGGCTCCGTTGAACCGTTCCCTGCGCGTGAGGGCGCTGCTCGCCC